>CANNMA010000019.1 GCA_947505805.1 bacterium | reverse complement strand
CAGAAGAACATATACCTAATAAACAAAATTGTGCTTTGTTATAATTAAAAAAGGGAAGTACGTATGAACTATCTAAAGCAATTAGTAGCTGGAACAATGTGTCTTTTGTCCTTAACTGTATATGGCGCTCAGGATGAAGAGACGGTAGCGTATCTTTTGAAGGAGGATATTTTTAATCCGCCCTTTTTGTTTCGAGGTGGATATGCAGATTCATTAGATCAAAACTTGGATACAGAAGCTGTTCAACTTGAAAAATTAGCAGCATTTAATGCGATTCGGCCAATAACGCACGAAGAAAAAGAAAATCATATTCAAAAAGATACCGATAAGAGTTCTCATGAAATGGATAGAAAAAAATAAAGATGCTTAGTTAAATAATGTGAGTGGCAAAGTAGAACAGTGTAGGCATACTTAATGTCCCTTTGTTTGAAAAGCTATTTGTTCTAGGACTATTTTTTTCTCTTGAGCTACTTGCTTTAATTTTTCAAACTCCTTTTTATATTCCTTTGATCGTGTATACGGATGATGAATACTAATTCGATCAATTGATGCATGATTACAGAGTGCATAAAGCCCCTTTAAACTATTTGGGTTGGGGTATGGGCATTCGATGGTATCAAATTGTAGGCAGCCACATTTTTTAAGAGCTTCAGATAGTAAGGTATATTGGACCCATGTTCCCGATGATTTTTTTTCTCCCAATGCTCCGCGATCATAGGCATTGATTTTTCCACGATTACTTTTGAGATCAATAGTTTTTTTGATGCAACAGATGCTGGTTTCTTTAGAAAACCATGAACGAGCTGTTTGATATAAAAAAGGAATAATCAGTAAAAGGACAAAGAGAGGGACGCTTTTTTTTGGTCTTCCCAAATATTTATGTTGCAAAATAATGAGAGCAGCACAAGCAGTAAGCGTACAAATGATTAATCCCATTTGATCTATTCCATAAAGCCATCGCATTGATCCAAATTGTAAAAGATACATCCATAGAGCATATATCTTTTCAAGAGCTGCAATGCACCATTGATTTGGAAGGGCTAATAGTTGTAAAAAAAAAATCAGAGAGCTTATTAACAAAAAAAGCATTAAAAAAGGGGTAAAAAAAAGGTTCCCGATTACTGTCATTAAAGAGAACGGCAATCCCCAGGCAACGAGTACTGGTAAAGAAATGAGTGATATAAAAAATTGTACCTGCATACCTTTGTAAAATGCTGTACGAATCCTGTTTTGTAAAGTATTCATAGATAAGAATTATAGAGAAAATAAAAGTATTTTGAAAGGAAAAAAATAAGATGAAAAATGTGAAAATGTTACTAGGCTTAATTTTTTTAACATCTTTTTGTGTGCATTGTTCTGAAAATAAGCAAATACTTGATAATTCGACTCTAGACCCACTTACAGAAACACAATCCAAATCTGATGCTGATTTTTTAAAATTTATAGAAGAGCAAAAAACTCAAGAAGAGGATACTAGTGGTAGGCATATTAATACTGAAAAATTTCTTGAAGATGGACTTGAACATGGATTTGAGGATCAACCAGATGCTCGCGTTTGCCGGTCTTTTAATAATGAGCAGTTAAAAGCTTTAAAAGAACATTGTCCTGATGAATTTGATGATGCTGATTTGAGTGATCATAGCACCGCTTTAAAAGATGGTTCGCAGAGATTTGAAGAAAAAGCTACGCTTTTAAAAAGTAAAATGAGAAATCACAATTGCGCGCTTCTTTGTTGTGGCCTTTCTTGTGAGGCGCTGGCTTGTTTATGTATTCCTGTAGGTGCGGCATGTCGTTTTGTAGGAGAATTAGCGGCATGGGCAACATGTAATTGTTGTGGTACTTGTTCAATAGAAAAATAATCTATAAAAAGAGGCGTTATGCAAAGACAGATTTTTTTGATGAAAACAGTATTTTTGTTGGGGTGCTTTGGCTATTTTCGAGCCTCAGATAGCGCTGTAGTATCACAATCATTATTTGAAGAGTATTCATTAGATTATGCACAAGTTGATCAGGAAAAGACATTATCAGAACAAACTTTTCAAGTATCTTTGGATGATTGTATGAGTTACCAAGAGCAGCAAGTAGTATCAGAAGTTGTTTTGAAAGAGCCCATAGAGGTACCGCACACTATTCTTTTCCCTCCACGTATGCAAATTATTGAACCAACGCAGCCAATTCAACCAATTCAGCCACAGCCTAGAAGTTGTTGTTTGTGTCGTTGTTTAGGGTCGATGGCGATATGTCTTGCTTATATGGGTGACAGATTGGATAACTGTTTAGGTGTAGTCATTGATTGGTGCTGTGAGAATCCCCATTCCGAATTCAATGCTAGATAACATACAATATATATTTTTAAATCGCTTGTTAATCCTCTTTTTAATAGGGGCTACCAGAAGCCTTTATAGGCTTTCAACTTTTAAAAAAAATGATTCCATGCTATAATAAATTCCAGTAACTATACTATTTTAACATGTACGAGGTGCTTTATGATAACGTCTTACTTAGTTGGATGGCTTATTTTTGCCCTTTGCTGTACTGGGTTTGAACTTCTTATTCCTGGTCTTTTTTTCTTTCTTTCATTTGCTATTGGGTCGCTGGTTGCCAGTATTGCAGCATGGTTGGAACTTTCTTTTGGAATACAAGTTGGTTTTTTTGCGGGAGCAACACTGATAGCATGTCTATTTTTGTGGTTGTGGGCGCGAGTTGCAACTTACCAGCCTCATCAGTATCGTTCTGCAGTAGATGCATTACCGGGAAAAAAAGGGACAGTTATAGCTCTTATTTCTGCTCATAATACGGGGCAGGTTCAACTTGACGGACAGGTGTGGTCCGCACAATCATTGCATAATCAAACGCTTTTAGAAGGAACTTCAGTCGTTGTTGTACGAGTTGAAGGTGTTCGTTTGATAGTTTTACAATTTGAATAAACCTTAAGGGGATACTATGTTTTTTGAATTTTTCTTTGGGGCATTTGGCCTCGTTGTATTATTCCTTGTTATTTTAATTTTTCGTTCTGTTTATATCGTTAAACAAAGTGAAGCATTGGTGATTGAGCGTCTTGGGCGTTTTCATAGGCTTCTAGGACCGGGTCTTCATGTGGTGATGCCTTTTATGGATAGTCCGCATATTTCTGTCTGGACGTATGTTCAGATTACAGAAAAGAATCATTGTTATCGATTTGCAAAACAGATAACTCGTATTGAACTTAGAGAATCAGTCTATGATTTTCCTAAACAGAACGTGATTACTAAAGATAACGTTAATATCGAAATTAATGCGATTTTGTATTATCAAATTACTGATGTTAAGGCTGCAGTATATGAAGTTGCAAATTTGCCTGAAGCGATTGAAAAATTGACTCAGACAACACTTCGTAACGTAATTGGTTCATTGGATCTTGATGAAACATTAGTTTCTCGTGATCAAATTAATACAAAATTACGAGTAATTCTTGATGATGCTACTGATAAGTGGGGCGTTAAGATTAATAGAGTTGAGTTGCAAGAAGTTAATCCTCCACGTGATATTCAGCAAGCTATGGAACAACAAATGCGTGCTGAACGTAGTCGTCGTGCCATGATCTTAGAAGCTGAAGGTAAAAAGGGTGCTGCTATTTTGGATGCTGAAGGTGAACGTGAATCTCAAATTTTAAGAGCTCGTGGCCAGGCAGAATCTCAAATTTTAGAAGCTGAAGGACAAGCACAAGCTCGTCTTAAAGTTTCTGAAGCTGAAGCAGAATCTATCGCAGTTATTCAAAAAGCAATGCCTCATGGAGATCCGCTGGCTTATATGATTGCACGTGAATACATTAAAGTTTTACCAGAAATGACTAAAGATAAAAATGGTAAAATGATTATAGTTCCGTATGAAGCAAGTTCCATGATGGGTGCTTTTGCAACTATCAAAACGTTGTTTGAACAAGAAAAAAAATAATAGCTCACTTGATATACCTATCTATTAAAATTAAAACCGGCTCAGTAAAAACGAGCCGGTTTTTTAGTTGTTAATTTTGGTTAGCTTTTAAAAAGCATAGTTCTAATAAGAGCAGGTTATTTTAAGAATATGTTCCAGATCCTATGTGCCCGTAACTTATTTGATAATTGGTTAATGTCGTAGCATTAATAAGTTGAGCAATTGCAAAATGATAATGTGTATTAAATGTATAAGAATACCCGCCTATAACTATTTGTTGATTGCTTGTAAGGGCGATTGAAAAACATTGATAAGTACTTCCACAAATTTATTAAAGGTTAGTGTTGTTTTGGCCTAAATCATCATGGTAAGCGGTTTACAGAAAGATTGTTTTGTAGGAGACTTACTCCCAAGTTCGTACAATTTTTTTAAGGAGATTCGCTATGAAAAAAATGATATGCCTATTTTTGGGTACAATTTTAATGGGAGTTCAATTTTCATTGTACTCATTGAGCCGTGGTTTAGTTGTCATTAGTCTTGGGTATGCTCAAGATGGAAAGGATAAACTTATTTATGGTATTATTCAGCCTGATGATGTGGTTGTTCGTGCACAAGGTGCAGGAATTAACAAACATCATGTTATTGTTGATGGGATTGATTATGATCTTACCTATATACCTTCAGCTTTTTTGATTCCAAAGGTAAAAGTTTATTTGGCTGGGGGCATGGTTGTTGAATTGCCAAAATTAAGTACCGATATTAAAGATCTTAAAGCAAAAGGGGTTCAAGATGTTGAAGGACGTTTGCGTATTTCAACAAATGCTCATTTGATTATGCCTTATCATAAAATTATAGATGCATGTGCTCATAAAGCTGATCATGTCCGTAAAGGGCTTATATTGAGATCTGGTGTGCGTCCCGCCTCGTCGGATAAACGATTTGGTATTGGAATTAGATTAGCCGATCTTTTTTCTGATGATTTCGCAGATCTTTTAAAGACTGCTGTAAATAGAGCAAATGATATAATTGTGAAGTTATATAATGAAAAGCCTGTTGATTATAAAAAATTACTTGATGAGTACATGGGATATAGAAAAGAATTTTTACCGTATGTTCGTGATCAAGTGGAGTTAAAATTAAACTTGCTCCTTACGCATAGAGATGGTCCGCGAGTTATTTTTGAAGGTTCTCATAGTGTGTTTCTTGATGTTACGCACGGGGATTTTCCTTATGTTTCAGCAGGAAGTACAACAGCTTCCGGTATTTGTGCTGAAGCTGGGGTTGGTCCTACTCGAATAGGCCACACCCTTGGTGTAGTGCAAGCGTACTGTACTGTGTTTCATGATTGTCCATTTCCTACCGAAATTAAAGATGAAAAAATCGTTACACAGTTTAATGAAAAATTTAAGCGTAAAAAATCAAAAGAACAGACGATACGGTATGGTTGGCCAGATGCAGTTATGTACCGTCAAGGGATTATGCTTAATGGGGTAAATTCGATAGCAATTAGTAGACTTGATGATTTATGTGGGCTTGAAGAAATTAAACTTGGTGTTCATTATCAGCTTGATGGAGTTGATTATGATTATCGTCCACCGATAGCAAAAGATTTAGCTCGAGTGAAAGTATCATATAAAACATTTAAGGGATGGAAAGAACCAATTGGTCATGTCAGAAAGTTTTGTGATCTTCCTGAAGAAGCACGCCATTTTGTTAAGACGTTAGAACGAGTATGTGGCGTTCCTGTAACGTATATATCAGTTGGGCCTGAAAAAGATCAGCTTATAGAAGTTGTTTCTGGATTAGTTCCTCAAAGTCCAAGTGCTCCTGTTAAAAAAGTACATTCAAAATGTGTATGTGAGGTTCGTGGTATAGAAAAAAATAATCTTAAAAAAAGTTAAAAAGAACTTTAAAAGGTAAAAAGGCTTTTAGAAAAAAAGACAATGGGTCTATTAGTTTTTCTAAAAGCCTTTTTTTATTGTGTTGGGTCTGAGTCTCCTGTGATAAGAGGACACTTGTAGAATGTTGTAGAGTAAACAGCAGCGTGTGTTAAGTTTGGTAAAATAATTACGCAAAAGAGCAGTATAAGGGCGTGTTTGGTCATCATAATTGTTCCTTTAAAAAAAGAATAACAAGTAAAAATAATAGTATAAAAAATAAGCGAAAGGCTTATGAAAAATTATCTCTGAAAAACTAAAAACTGATACGTTTTATAGTACGAGATATACGTGAAGACAGACAGCCAGGCCTGAAAAGAACTACTTACAAGAATGCAAGTAGTCGAAGTAATGGAAGTAGTAAAAATTGTGGGAATATGAACTTGGTCTTTTTTTAAACAGGGGCGCTCTGAGCTTAAGGGCTCCGGGTTTTTGAATATTCGTCTTAGCAACATGGCAAGACTCCTTTGGAAAATGATTATTAAAACACTGCATCATTGAGTTTACGATCCTGAACTATCGATAGCAATTATTTTTTTTAATTCGATTAGTTTTACTTTAAAAACCTCATAAAAAAGAAAAACCCCTCATTTAAAAACGAGGGGTTGAGAATACAGTTGATAGTTATCCGGCTACTGTGTGGTAATTACTTCAGCACAAGCATTTGAAGATTTAGTCATTTGTATTGATCGAGTCATGTTTTTTATAAGTTCATGAAAATCTTCATTATCAGATAAGTCTTTTTCAATCGATGCCATAAGTTTTTCATACGCTTTGGGGTTTCGGGCAATTAAACTTACTATTTCACATGCTGCGGCAAGAAAGTTTTTCACACCCGTAGCTGTTTGTGCTGCATTTTCACTTTCTTCTCCTGCAATAATATCAACAAAGGCAGGAAATGCTTTTCCAAAAAAAGCACCTAAAATTTCTGGGGCATAATCATCATTGTCCCGGGTCTTACTAGTTTTTGCAGTAGCTTGCTGTTTAGGCTGAGACTGTTGCTGAAACAGTTGTAATTGTTGAACTTGTTGCATTTGGTGTTGTTGAAGTTGCTGCTGTAAATAAAGTTGATCATTTTGGGTATTCATGAGTTGTACTTTATTGTTTTGTACGTCTGCCCCTATCAGCCTGTTTGCTATAAAGCAAAAAATATAGAGTAGCAAAATAGTTTTTTTCATACCTTTTTTCTCCTTAAAATAGCTGTATTCTCATTGATAAAAAGATACAATTAAAAGCTATTTAGACGGAAGTATATGAAGTTTTTTCTTTAAAAATCAGGACTTGAACAATTCTTTTTTCGGTTGATTTTTGAATTTGAAAAATATGTTCTTTATAGCCAAGGCGTTCACCTTTTTTAGGAAAATGTTGAAACTTTTCAATTAAAAAACCACCTAGTGTTACCGCATCTTCAGTGTCAAAACGAACATTCAATAAGAGTTCAAGTTCATCAAGATCAACTCCCGCATACACAAGCCATCCTCCACGTTCAAGAGGAATGATATGTTCAGCAACAAATTCATGCTCATCACTAATGTCACCAACAATTTCTTCAATTGCATCTTCAAGGGTCACAAGTCCTATAATTCCACCATATTCATTTAAAACCATAGCGATATGTTTGCGTTGTTGTTTGAATTGACGAAGAAGCTGATTTACTTTCATACTTTCAGGAACAAAAATAATTGGCCTGACAAGTTCTTTAAGTGTTTTCTTTTCTCCTTTTGATAAGAGAATAAAGACATCTTTTTGATGGACCATTCCAATAATATTATCAGGTTTATCTTCATAGACAGGAAGTCGAGAAAAATGGTATTTAGCAAATACATTAAGAGCTTCACTTAAAGAAGAAGAAACATTAAGTGTTATAACGTCAGCTTCAGGAACCATAATTTCTTCAACCGTTGTATGACCTAATTCAAAAATACTGTGAAGCATTTGGCTTTTATCAGTATCCATTTTTCCTTGTTTATTAATGTAGTCGATAAGGAATTGAATTTCTTTTTCTGAAGCAATTGCTTGACCTGAAACATCAGATTTATCTTTGAACAGTCCGGTAATAAAATTTGAAAGATAAAAAAGTACGACAACAAAAGGGGACATGACAAAATAAATAACACTTGTAAGCCATAATGTTGATTTAAAAAGCCTTTGACCATGAGCCTGAGCCATGTTTTTAGGTATAATTTCACCGATGATTAAAATAGTACCAGTTGCTATTGCTATCCCAAGAGAAAAACCAAGACCTTCAGAAAGATGAAGACCCGCAAAAATTTCTTCCATAACGTGAGTTATGAGTGCTGCAGCCGTTACATTAGCAATATTATTTGCAATAAGGATGGAAATTAAAACTCTTTGTGGTTCTTTTTCAAGAGCAGTAAAGAGTTTTTTGTAGCCACCGGTACTTTTTGCAAGCTCATTAAGGTTAAAAAGACGTAGTGCCGTAATTGATGTTTCTAAGAAAGAAAAAAGCGCGCAAAGAAATAAAGATACGCCAAAATACGAAAGTTGGATGGTTATTTCAGGAGAAAGTAACGGGTCCATAAAGTTTACCTTGTTTTAAAAATGATTTTTACAATGAATTGGTGTTCAATAGTTTTTATACAATTGTATTTGTGAGTGATTATTCTAAATCATCACCATCTTCAGCATCAGTTGGTTCAAAATCAAGCTCTTTTTCAAAAAATGATTGTAACTTTTTGCTGCGAGAAGGGTGGCGAAGTTTTCGTAATGCTTTAACTTCAATCTGTCTAATACGTTCACGTGTAACTGAAAAGTCTTTACCGACTTCTTCTAAGGTATGCTCAGATGCAACATCAATTCCAAAACGCATTTTCAAAACTTTTTCTTCACGAGGTGCAAGAGTTTTTAAGACTTCACGAACACGTTCTTTAAGGTCAGAATTGGCAACTGCATCTGCTGGAGAGTAGTCTTTATCGTTTTCAATAAAATCTTTGATGAACGCATCTTCACTGTCACCGACTGGAGTTTCTAGTGAAATAGGTTCTTTTGAAATTTTGATAATGTTTTTTATCTTTTTTTCATCAAGATTGAGTTCTTTTGCAAGTTCAGCATAAGAAGGTTCGCGGCCATTTTGTTGGACAAATACACGTTTGATTTTGTTGATTTTATTGAGTGTTTCAACCATATGTACTGGGACACGAATAGTACGAGATTGATCTGCTATAGCGCGAGTAATTGCTTGGCGTATCCACCAGGTTGCATACGTAGAAAATTTATAACCACGCTCAAATTCAAACTTTTCAACAGCTTTCATGAGCCCGATGTTTCCTTCTTGAATCAAATCAAGAAAATGGAGTCCTCTGTTGACATATTTTTTGGCTAAATTTACCACTAAACGAAGATTTGCTTTTGCAAGTTCATCTTTTGCAAATTTATCATCTCGCTGACTTTTAATAAGTTGACGATAATAAATGGTAATTTTATCAAGCGAAAGACCTGCTTCAGACTCAGTTTTTTTTATGGCTTTTTTGCTCATACGAATAGTTGTATCAAGTTCTTCCTGAGTTTTTTTATCAGTTTCAGTTGGGTTTTTAATTTTTTTTAGGGATTGTAAGAGAGCTTCGCTTTCTGTGGTGCTATGTTGACGTTCTTGAATTTTAGTTAAGAATTTTTCAATTCGTTTACCGATTTTTCGAATAAATTTATTGGCGATTCGAATTGATTTTATCGTTTCAACAATTGCTAATTTATTTTCTTTTACTTTATCGAGCATCTCTTTTTTCTTTTTATCAGAAGAGAGTTGATCTCGATAAGAAACATAAATTTTTTCTTCGTTTTTTACGAGTGCTTCAATTTTGGCAATAGTTTCTAAAAATGCAGTTTTTTCTTCTTCTACTTTAGGTAAATTTTCTTCATCAAATTCTGAAAATTGAATGATATCTTTTAGCTGTAAGGCATTTTTCCCAAGTTTATCGCCGATCCATAAAAATTCTTTATGGACAAAAGGAAATTGTGATATCGCATCAATAGAAAGGCGTTTGCTTGTTGCAATTTTATCAGCAATAACTTTTTCAGTTGTTTTGTTAAGAAGCGGAATTTTACCAATATCTCGAAGATAACATTTTACCCCATCAGTGATGTAGGTAGAATCACCAACTTCACGAGTAGGGCGTTCTTCATCTTCAGAATCTTCTTCATCAAGTGCATCATCCGTATGAAGACTACTTGCAAGTTTTTCTTTCATAACAACATGATTTGTAATATCGTCTTTTTCAAGATCAAGTGTTCCAGATGAGCCACCGTTAAGCTCTTCTTCCATTAAAAGTTCAATATGTTCACGATCTAAAATTTTAAAAAGATCCGTAACTTCTTTTTCAGTCAGTTGATTTCTTTCATTAAAGGCAATGACTTCTTCGTAGGTAATCGTTCCTGTTTCACGGCCTTTTTCTATCAAAACTTCAATAAGTTCTTTTTTAAAATCGAAGTCTTTTGTATTGATCGCAGTTGCTTTTGCTTTGGTAGGTGTTTTTGCTGGAGTAGAAGTTTTTTTAGATGTTGACTTGATCGTAGTAGTAGAAGGTTTTGCTAGTAAAGAAGTAGAAGTCTTTTGTGTCGGAGCGGATAATTTTACAGAAAGAGTTTTTTGGGGACTAATTTTAGGAGCTGTTTTTTTGATCATGGTAGGTTCGGTTTTAGAAGGAGTTTTTTTGGTTGGCTTAGATGACACTATGTTGACAACAGCTTTTTGTACTGCTTGGGCAACTTTTTTTACAAGAGAAAAGGCATTCATACTTGGCGATGCTTGAGGAGCTTTTTTTTGAGCAGGAGCAACTTTTGAACCAATAGAAGTCACAGATTGCTTTTTTGGAAGCGTGATTTTTTTAGCAGCTATTTCTGTTTTTCTTTTTGGACTTGTTTTTTTCTTAAGAGCTTGAAGCGTTTTTTGAGTTGATGTTTTAGCAGAAACTGAAACGGCACCCGGCTTCTTTTTTGGTTTAAGAGTTTGTACTTTTTTGCTATTTGAAGCGGTACTTTTTTTCTTATTATTTTTTTTACTAGCCATTTTTTTTGAAGTGACTTTCAGTTTTTTTATTTTCTTTATAGTCATGTTAGATGAGCCCTTTGTGTAATAATCTTTTTTTTAATTCTAAAAACGATTCGACAATGGCCTTGACTCTTTCAAGATCATGCGTCTCTTGTGCGCGAGCTAGTTTTTGTTTAGTAACACTCACTATTTTTTTCCAGTATTTCTTTTCAAGAAGCAGTACGGTTTGTTCAAAATCATAGTTTTCTTCCTCTTGAGTAAATAATATCTGGTTTATCACAATTTTTTCATGTTCTTCAAGAGTGTCAAAGAAGGTGGTAAAGAGCTGCTGAGTGTTTTCCTGAGTGGCAAGAGCTTGCAACTTGCTCATTATGGCCTTAAAAGGCTCTGGAATATACTCTAAAAGATCTTTTACCTGAGTTTTTTCAAGAAGATCAATTCTATTAATTATAGCACAAAGGAAATTTTTTTCTAAAGTGGAAATTTCAGAAACTTCTGTGCTTATAATAGGTTGAGTAGGAGGAGTTTTTTGAGAATGGCTTTGTATACTTATTTCATGTTTTAATGATTGAATAGGTAAATCAAATATCTGAGAAGCCCTTTGCAAAAGAATCTCTTTTTTCAGTGGGTCAGATAGTTTTTTTATACATTCCAAGAAAGAACGAGTTGCTTGAAGTTTTAGGGTCAAAGGTTGTTGTGCATATTCTTTTCCAAGCGATACCAAAAAGAACTGTAAGATATCTTGTGCATTTGTGACGTAAAGATTTAAATCTTCATTATGTTCAAAAAAAGCTGCGGGGTCTTTTGCGTTTGGAAGGGTAATTACTTTAATTTCAAGATTTACTTCCCATGACAAATGAGCTAAACGGATTGTTGCTTTTTGTCCTGCTGTATCGTTGTCATACATCACGTACATGGTATGTGCATGATGAGCAAGTAACTTGAGATGTTCAAGAGTGCATGCGGTTCCTAAGGTTGCTACTGTATTGGTGTAACCATGTTGAGCCATTGCTATGCAGTCAGTATATCCTTCAACAAGAAAAACATTTCCTGTTTTTTGAATTTCTTTTTTTGCTTTATCAAGTCCAAAAAGTATTGATCCTTTTTGAAATAAGGCATTTTCTTTTGAGTTGTAATATTTTGACCGTTGATCATGCTCTGAGACTATTCTTCCTCCAAATCCACAATAATTTCCAAGGTGGTCTTTAATGGGAAATAATAATCTATCTTCAAAGGGACTATAGAGACTTTTTCCTTCATTGAGAATTCCTGCATGAATAAGATCTTCTGCTAAAAATGATTCATAAGAAGCTTCTTTTAAAAGATCTTTAATCGCTTTTTCTCCTGCTGGAAAATAACCAATACAAAAAGATTCAAGACTTTTTGGAGTAAGGTGTCGTTGTGTCAGATAAGAGCCTATAGCTGGATACTTTGCAAGTTGTTTGTGTGCCCATTGTGCTACAAAATTGCATATAGAAAAATACTGTTTTTTTTCATCACGGTTAATTGTTGGTTCGTTAAAGGCTGATTCTGGAATATCTATATTGTATCTATCGGCAAGTTGTTTAGCCGCTTCTAGTTGAGAACAATTATCAATTTTGCTTATAAAGCTGATAACGTCTCCCGTTACTTGACATCCAAAACAGTAGAACATTGCTCTATGAGGGCTGACAGCAAATGATGCAGTTCGTTCGCTATGAAAAGGGCATTGACCTTTCCAGTAGTTTCCTAATTTTTTAAGAACCGTATGTTCTGTAATAATATCCAAAATAGGAACACGCTCTTTTATGATCGTAAAAAGATTCATACGGATACGCTCTTTTTTAAATCTGAGAAGTTATTTTTTTGTTTATAACTGATGTAGCAAAAAAAGAAAAAACTACTTATTCCAAGAGCAAGAGCTACGCATTGGGCAGATGAAAGATTATGAGCGATAAGTAGTCGGTCTCCTCGAAAAAAATCAACTAAAAATCGTTCGCTGCTCATTAATAGTACATAAAGGCTGAAAAGCTGACCAGGTTTTTTGAAGCTATGCTGGAGGTAAAAAAAGAGTAGAAAAAAAATAAAAAGTTCTCCAAGAGAGCTATACAGTTGTGTAGGGTGAATGAGCTGATTGAGTGGAGCTGACGATGTTTCACTTGTATACATAATTGCCCATGCATGGGTTGTTCGTAGCCCATAACAACAACCAGTAAAAAAACAGCCAAGTCGAGAAATGGCAAACATGATCGGTATGTATAAAGATGCTCTGTCAAAGATCGGTAACACAGGAAGTTTACGTCTATAAAGATACCAGCCTATGGTTATAAATGAGCCAACAAAGGTCCCAAGTACCCAAAATCCAACATCCCAAAAAGCAAACATCTGTTTCCATGAGGTAAATTCATTCCAATGAGCACTTAGGTAAAATAATTTACCACCAATAATTCCTGAAATGATTGCTAAAGAAACTATTGTATAGAGTTCATCAGCTGTTATTAGTTTTTTACAATCAGCATCATGGAGTAAAAAATAGAGTGCGGTAAGAAGGCCAATAGCAATCATCACACCGTAGATGTGAATCGATAGTGGTCCTAGAGATAAGAGAGTTTCCGGCATTTTAGGCTTCCTTTTTTTTAAAGAGCTTTATCTTTAAAAGGAGTAAGGAAAGTCCTGCTGGAGTCATACCTGAAATAATCGTTGCATCAGCAAGAGTTGCTGGTTTAAAGCGATGTAGTTTTTGTCGTAATTCAATCGATAGCCCATCACAATTTAGATAATCAAAATCTTCTGGGATATGCATAACTTGATATTTTTTTAGCTTTGCGACTTCCATATATTCCCGTTCAATATAGGGAGCGTATTTTATGGACGCCTGAATGTTTTGGCAAGCACGAGGAGATAATTTTTTTCTTGTTTTTTCAAAAACTGTTTCTTGTGCTTTGGTGCTATCGCTAAAGGCGTGTATCAAGTCTGTGTGAGTATAAGTTTTTTTTAAATGCGTAAGTGCGTCTTCTATTGAAGTTCGTTCAGTTACAAAATCTTTGTACATTTTGTGACTAATAAGCCCAATTTTATTGGCGCGCTCAGTAAGACGTAAAAAAGCATTATCTTGACGCAAGGTTAGTCTGTGTTCAGCGCGAGAGGTAAACATTCGATAAGGCTCATCAACACTTAAGGTTGTAAGATCATTGATCATGACACCGATATAACCTTCAGTACGGTCAATAATAAAGGGAGCTTTATGATCTGCAGCAAGAGACGCGTTTATTCCTGCAATAATGCCTTGGCCGGCAGCTTCTTCATATCCCGTAGTGCCATTAATTTGTCCTGCAAGAAAGAGTCCTGGGACTATTTTAACTTCTAAGGTTGGTTTGAGTTGATTAGGAAGTACAAAATCATATTCAATAGCATAGCCTGGTCTTGTGATAACTGCATTTTCAAATCCTGAAATTGCTTGAATATAAGCCTTTTGTGCTTCAAGTGGAAGTGAAGTTGAAAGACCGTTAGGGTACATCCAATCGCTTGAAGCGCTTTCAGGTTCTACAAAAATTTGATGAGAAGTTTTTTGAGGGAATCGAGTGATTTTATCTTCTATAGAGGGGCAGTAGCGAGGACCGACACCAGAAATTTCTTTACGTAAAATACGAGAAAGATGAGCGTTTTCTAGAATAATTTCATGCACACGTTCATTGGTGTGTGTTATGTAGCAGTCTAATTTTGGGGTTGTAGTATGAGGATAAAATTCGAATAATGAATCAAGCGGCTCAGATTCTTGTTTTTGCATTTTACTAAAATCAAGTGATTGACGAAGGAGTCGAGGAGGGGTTCCTGTTTTCAGTCTGCCCAGGATAAGCCCTAAATTTCGAAGTGACTGAGTAAGTCCAATGACAGGTTTTTCATCTTCTCGTCCTGATGGATAATTTTCAAGTCCAATATGTACCAATCCATTCAAAAAGGTTCCTGTAGTTAAAACAACAGTAGGAGATTTAAGTTCTCTGCCATTTGCAAGTCTAATGCCTGAAATATGGTTATGTTCATCAACAAGAAGTTCTTCAGCCATTGCTTCAATGATGGTGAGATTATCGGTTTCTTTGAGTCGACGTTGACTTTCAAGACTATAGGCATTTTTATCAATCTGTAGTCGTAGCCCATGAACAGCGGGTCCTTTTGCCGTATTAAGCATGCGAACTTGTAAATATGATTTTGTGCAAAGCTCAGGCATTAATCCGCCAAGAGCTGCAATTTCAAATACAATGTGCCCTTTGCCAATGCCCCCAATAGCAGGGTTACATGGCATATAGCTTATTTTTTCAGTGGTAAGTGTAATCAGAGCGGTTTTAGAACCTCGACGTGCTGCAGCATAAGCTGCTTCAACACCGGCATGGCCAGCGCCTACAACAATGACATCAAATATAGTCTCTGTTTTATTCATAACTTGTGTAAACCTTACTTATAAGAAAAACCCTTAGAGTATTAGAATTCTAAGGGTTTAGTGTACAAAAGAGAATGCCTTTCGGCTAGGAAAACCTCCATTTCCCCAGTTCGGAAAAAAAGCAAATGGATTTTAAGCCTTTTAGACTTTGGCTTCAAAGAAAGTTTTAGCTGCTCTATATTTTTCAACTACAGAAAGTTTATCAAAATTAGCGGTGATGGCTTTAACCATTTCAGAAGAAAGATCTGTTTTAGCAGCATTAGCAGCATCATTAACACTTTTCATTTGTGCTATTTTGCGTAAGGCGGCAACATCTTTTTGTAGCGTTTTTTGAGCAGGGTGATTATTGTTTTGGGCTTGTTCTTCAAGAGCTTTGATTGCTGCAACGATACTGTGTTTAGTTTCTTTAATAATTTGATCGATACTTTTTGTTGCAATTGTTGTTACTTGAGTATCAGCTTTGACGAATGTTACACAGAGTGCCAGGAGCAATGTGATTGATATGATTTTGTTTTTCATAATATAATCCTTATAGTTCTTAGGTTATGATAGTTAACAATTTACTTGTTACTATCTTCATAAATTAAGTCAAAGTACATCGTCAAGTTTACTAGGCCTTGAGCATTAGTCAAAACCCCCCCCCCAGGTAAAGGGTTGATTTAAGCACAAGAGGCCGTTATCTTTAAGAGTTATATGTCGATTATAAGCTGTTAGAGGAGTTTTTACGTGTTATATCACCTTGCCCATTATTTCCAGGAGCTTATTCCCGGATTAAATGTTGTTCATTATGTCAGTTTTAGGGCTATGGCCGCGTTACTGACCTCTCTTATTATTTCATTTTGGTCGGGAGAGGCGTTCATTAGATTTTCAAAAACATATCTGCGTTCAAAAGCGCGTGAGTTTACCCCTCACTCTCATAAAGATGAAAAAAATGCGATGCCAACAATGGGAGGGATTTTTATTGTCTGTGTTGTTTTGCTCTCAATTTTGTTGTGGTCTAATCTTTATCAAGCTCATGTTTGGCTTTTTTTGCTTTGTTTAATTGGGTTTGCCTGTATCGGTGGATGGGATGATTTTTGTAAAATTAAGTATAAAAAAGGGATTAATTCTTCTGTAAAATTTGGCCTTCAGCTTGTTGTTGCATTACTTGTTGGTATGGGATTTATCTATTTTTGTTCTCCATCAACCGCTTTAGTTTTTCCTTTTTTTAAGCATCTGCAACCTGAATTAGGCATATTATTTTTACCGTGGATACTGTTTGTTATCGTTGGAACTAGTAATGCGGTCAATTTGACTGATGGTCTTGATGGCCTTGCTATTGGTTCTTTGATTACCAACTTTGCAACCTTTTCTGTTATTTGTTACATAGCAGGCCATGCGGTTTTGTCTCATTATTTACAAATTCCTTTTGCAGGAACTGCTGAACTCGTTATTCCTGGAGGAGCACTTTTGGGGGCATCACTAGGTTTTTTATGGTACAACACCTATCCAGCACAAATTATTATGGGAGACGTTGGTTCTTTAGCTCTTGGCTCAGTTCTTGCTTTTATGGCGCTTGCAGCCAAACAAGAACTTCTTTTGATGATTGCGGGAGGGCTTTTTATGATGGAAACATTATCAGTTATTGTTCAAGTTCTGTCATATAAATATCTTAAAAGGCGTTTTTTTCGCATGGCCCCTATTCATCACCATTTTGAGCTTTTAGGATGGCAAGAATCAAAAATTACGATTAGGTTTTGTATCATTTCGTTTGTTTTGTGCTTATTTGCTTTAATGACCTTGAAGCTTCGGTGATCTTTTTTTTAGAAGATATAACGTTGTTCCTAAAAGAAGTATCGCCATAAAGAAATAGAGTGGAATCAGGTTTGTAAATACAAATCCTCGTACACAAAACGTTATAGCTACAAAACAGCTTACGAGTCCACACAGACTTGTGACTGAAGGAGCTATTTTATGCAGTGAAACAATACTAATTGCATACGTTGCCATGCATGAAAGTACGCTGGTGTATTGCAATGGGATTTGTTGACCTTGCGTAAGCATAAGATAACAGCAACACAAAATTCCTTCCGTAATAATGCACAGATAAGGAATATTGAAGGAGTTGCATGTGGCAAACTGCTTTGAAAAGGGAAGATAGTTATGAGTAGCAAGTGTATGAAGATTCCATGCATTGCTATACAAAAGGCCATAAGCTCCACCTAGTGCTGAAGTTGCTATGGCTAAAGAAATCAGTGGTGTGAGGATTGCAAGCATTCCCGGGAATATTTTTTGGATAAGCGTTGGAAAAGCGGTTACATAATTTGTTTGTTGTCCTAAAAGTTCTCCAAGTGCTCCGTAAAACGCCAGCTGGTAGAGCATTAAAAGTCCCATAACTATAAAAAACGAGTAGACGATAGCCCGCCCAGCATTTTTTTGAGGATCTTCAATAACTTTA
>CANNMA010000018.1 GCA_947505805.1 bacterium | reverse complement strand
GATAGCAACTACACTGCGTAGTGGTTGCCGTTGCAATGAGGATAAGTAGTGATAATTTATTCATAATAATTCTTTAATTTAAAATATTAATATTCATATAGAGTACTAGAAATATATTAAATAGCTATATTGACATGCTTTCTTGTTATTCGTTAAATCTGAGCATGATTAAAATTAAGCTTGCTAAAAAGGACAATACGCGTGAAAAAAAATATAAAGATACTAGTGCTATTCTTGTTTTTAGCTCATGACACAGTACAGGCAGATTGGGGTAGTATAGGAGGCCAATTTTCTAGTTTTGGTACATCAATATGGTCAGGTCTTAAAGGAATGGCTGCTGGTATGACTGGAGCTGTTCCAAGTGGATACCGGTATTCCTTTAGGGTTTTTAATGGAAGTTCAGTTCCTGTCTATGTTGAAATTAAAAAAGTAAAAAATATTATGGGAGCGCGCTGGTCTGCCGGTACAGGAGATACGTGTTCATTAGCTGTAGGAGATGATTCAGGTTCATTATTTACTAACGAAGGTCTTTATATGAGCATTAATATCTCAGGATCTGGGCTTTCGTATAGTGATGATCATTATACGTTAGGGGTAAAAAACGATGCAAGTGTGCATTACTATCATATTTTTTGTGATAAAAGTTCAGAAGCTCCTACTGTGGAAATGCTTGGCTCTAATTTTACAACATCAACAGATTTTAGTTGTCGTATTGAAAATAATACAGGATCGACTATTGCAGCTCAGTTTACTGTTGCAGCTTCTGCTCAAGGAGTAAGCAGAACAATGATAATTTCTGATATTGATCCTGGTACTTTTAATTATTTAAAAATATCACCAGGATATACTTTACGTGCTGCAAGCAATACAGCAATTTTGTTAGATGGTAAGCCAATTATTGTACCACCCTATGGGATAGCTAATAATACAGGAACAACAAAAAGTCCTGCTTCAACTCCTTCTGTTTATAATTATATAGTTAACAGCTCTGCTGCCTTTGAGACAGGAATTGGACCAGGTAATTTTGATCAGCCGCAGACAGTTTCGGCTCTGCGTGATATTTCGCCTATTGAATGTCAATTTTATGTTCAGAATGCGAGTCAGACAAATCCTATAGGGACGTTACAGCCTTATGATATTACGTGGCAATCGGTGTGGTATGTGTATAGTGGGTATGGGTGGTCTCAAGAGGCGGGGGCTATTATTCAATATCCTTGTGGTATGATTCCTCGCGGTAGTTGTGCATCAGCTTTTATTATTAGACCATCAGCAAGTTCTATTGCAGCTTCAGGGCCGGCTCGATTGTATACGATTCGTCTTAATGTTCCTGAAAATGTGTCTGGACAGTTGTTGCAAGATGCTCAAAATTTTTTAAGAAGTTTAGTTGCAGGTGGAATGAATGGTAATTCGTATCTTTCTATTACAGGTCTTTTTGCTTCTCAATCTCAATCTGGGCAATTAGAAGAATTTTTAACAAAATCGACTGTAGAATCTACTCAAATAACTGGTTCAGGACCATTTCAGGGCGTTATTCAGTATCAACCAGGTAGTTCTATTCCTGTGTATCCTCCCTTGTCATCTACGTATTTTGGACAAACAACTTTGAATCCATCTAATTTAACTATCTATGATAAAATAAAAATAATAAGTACCGAATTGTCTGATTCAGTAGGGCTTTTGAGTGATCCTCAATCACATATTACAGGATATGTTTTAACGAGCGATGTTTTTTATCCCTATGGAATGTCATCAGGACCTTTTTATTATCTTTGTCCTGCTCCCTATTTAGATATATCGCAGATGTATAGCGCTCTTTTTAATTATGCAGCTTTATGTGGATATCAGAATTTTTCGGGAAACACAGCAATGTCAACATTGGGAACTATTTTACAACAAACTATTACCGGTTGGATCACTGATTATGTAGGGCACCCTGAACAAATTAAAGCAAATATTGCAACACTTTTGGTTTTAGTCGCTCAAAATAAAATGGATCAGGTACAGACATTATTTGGAGGCTCAACTTTTGTACTTAATGCGATCCCAGGCGCAGAAGCTCTTTTAAGTCCACAGGGTATGGCTCTTTTGAAAATGCTTCTTTATGGTCCTGTTAGCGTGAGTCAGTTACCCGTATATAATAAGGTTGGATCAGTTAATTTTGGACTTTTACTTGGGTGGCCAACACCTTCTGTATACTTGTAAAAAAGAGGATAGGATTTGTAACTATATCTTTTTGGCGTAGAACAATCATGGTTTCAGTATGTGCTTTTTGAATTGCGTATGCATTATTAAGTTGATGATCAGTAGTATTCGTTTCTAAAGGAATGATAATACAAGGTTTTTTAAAAAAAACTGTTTCAAAAAGTGTTCCAGCTCCAGCTCTACAAATAACTAAGTCAGCTGCTTGATAATAGGAAGCAATGTTTGATTCATATCCAAATACACGCGCTTCAATTCCGTGTGTTGTATAAAAAGTTGAACAGTCTGAAATCTGTGCCTGTCCTGTTTGGTGAATGATCGTGTAGTTCGATAAAAAGGTGTTGGGAATTTTTTGAATTACTGTGTTTAAAAATTCAGATCCTTGAGATCCACCTAAGATAAGAATTGTTTGTTTGAGTGGAGAAAAACCAAGCTTGGTACGAGCTATTTCTGATGATATCAAGGTATCTTGTTCAGAAAAACGAATTGGATAGTTAGCAAGAATGCATTTTGCTTTAAAAAATGTTTTTGATTCTTCAAAACAGATAAAAATGTTTGTTGCCAGCTTACTGATCAAGAGTGTCGCTTTGCCAGGCACAGCATTTAATTCAAAAAGATCAATTGGAATTTGGAGTATCCATGCAGCAAAGCAAACTGGTAAGCTAATAAAACCTCCTGTGCTTACGATACGACTAGGGTTGTGTTTTTTTAAATACCAAAGACTTTGGATACAGGCTCGTATTGTTGAAATACAAAAAAAAGGAAGTCGCCAAAATGCTTTGTAAGGGATAGGAGGAAGATATAAAGCGAGATGATCATTAAGCTCAAAAGACGAAATAATTTTTTTATCTAAAGATGCTGTTGTGGAAATAAAAATAAGCTCTGTATTTGACTCAAAATGTGTTTTTGCAAATTGTAGACACGGTAAAATGTGTCCCCCAGATTTTCCTGCAACGCAACAGATTAAAGTTTTAGGTGTTATAACATTCATAATGGCTCCTCAAGACAGCGATGTAAAAAGGTTTGGGCAACTTGTTTAAGCTCTGGATCTTTAATAGAAGTTAAAGCATTTTTTTCTTGTGGTGTTAATGGGATAGGGGGTTTCATTTTTTCAGAAACAGGTTTTGCAACAGTTGGCTTTATTTTTTTGACCGTTTTCCCTTGTTGAAATCGTAAAGAAGTGATGTAGGGTTTTTCAAGATGGGCATTGATTGTTTTTATGATAACAGGTGTTAATAGGTAAAGTTCTTGTAGCCAGCTTGTATCATTTACTCCAAGAACGAGTGATGTATCATAGATCTTTTCAATAGAAACACGTGAAGTTAAATTTCCCATAATCATGGGCCAATCAGTTAATAATTTAGTTTTCCAATTCTTTTGAAATGCTGATTTCAAAAGATCATTGAGCATTTTCATGAGATCCCATGTAGTTGTAAATAGAGATTTCTCCAGAAAATTTTAGCACTACCGGGCATTGGAGGATGTTCTGCAGTTTTTTGCAAAAGAACAAGTATGCGGTTTGCATAGAGTTCTTGGTGGGTATCGTTTGATGTCAGTGCATGCATATATCGGTCTGTCCATTGATCAATAAGAAGAGAAAGGCAGTGGGGGACTTCAAAATCTTCAGGAGCTTCTGTTTGAAGTTCTTTTAAAAAGAGTGTTGGGTTTGTTTGTTTTTCTAAAAAATGACGTAAAAAACTAATTGATTTTGACTGAAATTTTTCTTCAGTTCTAACATGATGGCATCGGGAGCGAATGGTAGGAATAACTAAATGGGCGTCGGTTGCTAGAAATAAAAAATGATAGCCATGTGGAGGTTCTTCAACAATTTTTAACAGGCTATTAGCGCAGGATGCGCTCAGTAGTTGCGATGATTCTAAAACAAAAAAGAACTGTTCTTCAGGTTGTAGGCAAAATCCTATTCGTTTGAAAATCGGCTCAAGAAGATCGAGGGTATATTTTTTTTCAGGGGTAATCCATAAGAGTGCATAGTGGCTGTTTGAACTTCTAATAGTCATACAGGTAATACACGTAGAACATCCTTTTTGTGAGCAAAAAGCTTTTTGTAATATGGAATGAGCGTAACTTTGTGTACCAGGGACCGTTCCTGTTATAAGTGTTGCTGTTGGGGTAAAGTCATTCATGATGGATGCTTATAAGAGACGGTTGTAATGCAATAAGTGCTTTTTTAACGAGTTCAGCAGTTGGTTCATGAGCATCGAGTACAAGGACCTCTGGTCGATGTGCAACTAAGGTTTCAAATCCTTCAATGGCCTTTTCAAGTTTACTGATATCATCTTCAAAGGTTGAAAGAGCATTGTTTCTTTTAAAAAGTCTTTCATGCGCAGTTGCAGCGTCAATACGTAAATAGATGTTATGGAGTGGAACAATTGATCCTAGCGCCCAGGCATTAATTGTTTTGATCATTTCTAAAGAAAGGCCTCTTACATATCCTTGATAGACTAAAGATGAATCTGCCATGCGGTCAGAAATAACGAGAGCGCCTTGTTTTAAGGCTGGTGCAATGAATGTTTCGACATGTTCAGCTCTACTTGCTGCAAAGAGTAAAAATTCTGCTTTTGTAGTGGGGGGTGTTTTAGTATCAAAAAGAATTTCTCTGATGCGATCGCCTAAGGGAGTTCCTCCTGGCTCACGCGTAAGCAGAGTATGATATCCAACGTCTTTTAAGGCAGTATGTAATGCTTTGGAAAAAACTGATTTTCCAGAACCATCGATTCCTTCAATGGTGATAAGAAATCCGTCGTTTACTTTTTTCATAGGAGGTATACTTATATGTTTGAGGTGACACACTAATTAGTCGTCAGTATACTCACTTTTCAGTAAAGAAAGAAGTGCATTATCTTCTAAAAAAAGGCTTTTTCTATGAATCAGAGAGCACAGAGCGCTACTAAAAAAACTATTTTAGTTCATGTTATTTCAAATTTAGGAATTGGGGGGGCAGAAACGGTTTTATACCAGCTTTTATGCCATTTAAGTTCCGATGAATTTGATCATAAAGTAGTTTATTTTCATGGAGGGCCTTTTGTTAAAAAAATTGAGAAATTAGGTATTCCTGTATATCACGTTAAAGGGCTCGTCTCTGCATATGATCCAGTTTTTTTTATGCGCTTTTTTTCATTAATAAAGTCTTTACAACCTGATTGTTTACATACGGTTTTATGGGCATCAAATTTCTTGGGAAGACTTATAGCGTGGAAGTATAAGATTCCTTTGGTTCAAGTACTTCACAACAATCAGGATCAAAATGGTATGTTGCGTGCCCTTATCGATCGTTTTTCTCCTCGATGCACAGGCCCTATTGTTGCGGTATCACATGGAGTTAGTAAGTCAGTGGAGCAGTATGCTCCTTGGTTTAATACTCAAAACATTCAGGTAATTCAAAATGGGATAGATTCTTATGACGTTAGAAAAAAAGCAGGAATTGATACGGTATCTCGAAAAGAGCTTGGGCTGCTAGAAGATCATTTTGTTATTGGAACGGTAGGAAGATTTGAGCTTGTAAAGAATCATTCATTGTTATTAACCTCATTTGCAATTTTGTATGATAAATATCAAAAAGAACGACTTGTCTTAGTAGGTCAAGGATCGCAAGAACATTCTTTAAGAAGGCGTGCGTATCATTTGGGAGTGGAAAAACAGGTTCTTTTTATTACGGGTCAGCCTGCTTATCGTTATTATCAGATTTTTGATTGCTTTGTAATGACGTCTTATAAAGAGGGGCTTTCGATGGCTTTGCTTGAGGCAATGAGTATTGGGGTGCCTTGTATAGTTGCAAGTGACGAAAAAGAGCACGATGTGATCGTTCATGGTTATAATGGATTATTGATTTCTGGATCTGATCCAGAATTATTGGCAAATACGATTGATCAACTTGCTCAGGATGTTGAGCTGAGAATAAGATTAGGAAAAGCAGCAAAAGATACTGTTGAAAAGGCCTTTGGGATCGAAGAAATGATTAAAGATTATGCCAGTTTGTATAAAAAAATGGCCCACCTATCGAAAAGAAACTAATAAGCAAAAAAAAGCTTTAAAAAAAATTTGATTTTTCTCGATGCTTCGGATACATTTCTACCTACGTTCATACATTTTGAAAGCAAAAAAAGGCGATAGCAAAAATTCGATAACCTCCATTTCCCCTATCCGACGTTCTGTTGGATGGGGGAAAATTTTTTGTATACGTTTTTTATATTCTTTTTACTTCTGTCGCTCGATTAGTAATCTTCATTTTTAGCTTATTCCTGTAATAATTGGATGATAGTTTCAAGAGCATCTTTATCCGATTGACCGCTCACTAATTTTAGTTCTGCTTGGGCTGTTTCAAGAGCGGTTAAGCCAGATTTTTCGTCAATTACACTTAGGTCAGGAACGCATCTTAGGTCGGAGTCGTAATAGGCGTGCGCATAAAGAGCTTCAGAGACCTGAACAGCATTGTGCCTAGAAATGGCATCAAATAAGTATTTGGTAGCTATGCTTGTACCATAATCACTGATAGTACCGATTGTTTTACCAGCAGGCTTAGCTGATGGATAAATCCCTGAAGCTACAAAAAGTAAAAGTAATATTTTTATAGTTTGCATAAAAAAATTAAAGAGTTTGGTTACTTTGGTCGATAATGCGCGGAGAAAGAGTTATTTGATCAACTGGTTCGCTATAAAAATTTTTGCTCAAATAAGCGCGTCCAGAATCACCAAAGATTGCAACTACCAAGTCACCTTCTTTGAATTCTGAAAGTTTTTTCTGAACTGCAGCAGCGACTGCTCCGGTTGTTGGACCGACAAGAAAACCGTATTGATGAGCTAAAACTTTGAGCATATCAAGTGCTTCTGGATCGGTAATGTTGATAAGCTCATTGATAACTGAATAGTCGATAACATCAGAATCAAAATCGATACCAAGGCCTTCAATTTTATAGGGTTTTGGATTCCCATTGGTAGCATGGAATGATGTTGCGGCATCTATTCCGTATACTTTGACATCAGGATTTTGTTCTTTTAAGTAACGCCCTGCTCCACTGACCGTTCCGCCTGTTCCGGTTCCTGCAAAAAAGTGGGTTATTTTCCCTTCAGTTTGTTTCCAGATTTCAGTTCCTAAAAGATGGTAATGGCCATGGGCGTTTTCAATATTAAAATACTGGTTAGGCATGAATGAGTTAGGAGTTTTTGCAAGAAGTGCCTTCGCTTGTGAATGGTAACTATCAGGATGTTCAATAAAATCGGTCGGAGGACACACGAGAACTTCTGCCCCATAGGCAAGCAAGGTTTGGTATTTTTCTTTACTGCATTTTTGAGATACAGAAATAACAACGCGATATCCTTTTGCTGCACCAATCATTGCAAGTGCAATACCATGATTTCCTGAAGAAGCATCGATGATTGTTCCACCTGGTTTGAGGTCTCCTCGCTTTTCAGCTTGTTCAACCATGTAAAGAGCCGAACGATCTTTCATGCTACCGCCGGGATTAAGGTATTCTAGTTTTGCAAGAATGGTTGCAGGACTTTTAAAAGGGAGTTTGACGAGTGGAGTGTTTCCGATTGCAGAAAGGAGGGAAGAGGCGTACATGAAAAATCCTTTTTGTGAAAATGTATTATTCAGGGTATGAAGTAGTGTTATTTTTTTCTAAATGGCGATACAAAAGACTATGATGTAAAATCATAGCAGGTAACGTAAAAGATGAAAGATCTTCATGATAAAGTTTAAGTTTTGTATACAGTTTTTTATCAGTTACCATGTTTATCATTCCTTGTGTTAATTGACTGATATTTTTTGGTTCATACAAAAATCCATTTTTTCCAGAAATAATTAAGTCTTTCATGCCACCAACATTATAGGCAAGCACCGGAAGTTTTAAAAATCGAGCTTCAACTGCTGCACATGGCAATCCTTCCCAGAGTGATGACATGACAAAGGTATGCCAAGTTTGCATAATGATGGAAACATCATCAATCCAGCCATGGAGTGTAATAACAGTAGAAAGATTGTGTTCTAAAATCCAATTTTCTAGTTCAATTCTACCTGTTCCATCACCAATGATTTCTAATCGTGTGTGTGGATGGTGAAGATTGACTTCAGCAAAAGCAGTTAAAAGATCGATGAGGTTTTTTTGCTTTTTAAAGCAGGAAACAGTTCCAAAAATAAAATATTCATGAGGAAATGAGTCAGTAAGGCTGTAAGCAGGATAAAATTTATGATCTTCGATTGCAGCGCGAATGAGAGAGCTTTTTTCTGTAAAACGAGGAAAGAAACGAGTTCCTATCTGTAAGTCTTCAGTGGAGACACAAATGTATTGTGTAGTGATGTGTGCTGTAAACCATTCAAGTGTTCGCGCAAAAAAATAGCTCATTCGAGATTGATGTGGGTGAAATCCAAAACCATGAATGGTATGGAATCGTTCAGTGATTCCTGCAAAAAACGCAGCCCAGCGGCCAAGATAACCAGCTTTGGTGCTATGAGTGTGTACGATAACTGTTGGATGTTTTTTTTTAATGGCTCGTAACTCTTTAATGAGTATAAAAAAAGTTTTTAGTTCATGACCGATAGTTTTTAATGAACATTCTCTTTTTAACGAGGGAATAAGAATCACGTTAGGATTGTGTTTTACAGAAGAAACAAGTGTTCCTTCTGTTCCTGAAATCAGCCAGGTTGGATGATTTTTTTTTTGAAGTTCATGAAAAAGAGATAAACAGACTTTTTGTGCTCCACCAAGTTCAAGTTTAGTGATGATATAGACAATCGGGGTTAGTTCCTTTTTTTTCATAGTAGTTATTTCATTAAAAGAAAATAAAAATCATGGCAATAACTAAGCAGTAAACTGCGCATGTTTCAATGAAAATTTGGGAGAATAAACTTGATTGAGAAACAACGGTATAGATTTCAGGTTTTTGACTAAACATTCGACATGAAACTGCAGTTACAAGTCCTGATGCAATCCCAACTCCTAGCGTACCAAGAGCCATTGTTCCACCAGCAATGAGTGATCGTATGCCAGTGATATTTGTGTGATCTGTTATGTTAAGATTCAGAAGAAAAAGGGTGACTACTAAGCAAAAAATGATGGTTGATTCAATGAGAGCAAAGCTAATAGCAGTAAATGAAAAAATTTTAGTATAAGCGCTTCTATTAATTCCAGATCCTTTACAAGCCTGTTGTGCAAGTAATGAAAATCCTATAACAGGTCCTATTGATCCAATACCAATACAAAGTCCACTGCCAATGATACGAAGCGTATTGTTAAGATCTGTTACTGAAGAAAGCTGCCCCATAATAATGATTGCAACAATAAGACCAAAAATAACTGGTGTTTGCATGAGTGATTGGGTGATGAGCATAAGGAGTTGAATTTTAGAACTGAAAAAAGGCTGACGGGCTACGGCAAGACATGCTTGTCGGGCAGGTAAAGAAGAAGCTATTCCTACAACGCATCCACTAACACCAAGTGCTAGTAAAATACCAAGTTCGCTGTAATGGATGAATGGTGCATATTCAAGTCCTGTGCTTGCTCCAAAATAGATTAATCTGAGGCCCATGATAAATCCTAAAATTGCAGAAGTTTCAACAAGAACAAGGGCAATCATGTAAATGCGGCTAATTTCAGATTGAGCATTTGGTTGAATAGTGAGCGCTTCCATAGCAGAAAAACTTATGATTCCTTGTCCTATACTGACTCCAACAGCAGGAAGAACCATGGTAAAAACGCAAGCTGCATAATGATAAAGATAGGTTGGTAGTTCAAAAATCATTCTATGACCTTTTCAAGTTCTTCATCGTGAGTTTCTTCGTGTGCAAGTGCCAATGAAAGATAGGTTAGTGAGAGCATTGCAAAAACAAATGATTGAATTAAGCCTTCAAAAATTCCAAAAAAAATATTAACTACAAACCCTACACCTAAAAAATTAGCAATACCGCAAAAAACATTGCTTTTTGCAGCATCAAACCAGATTCCTGAAATGATGGCTCCGCCATAAATATTTCCAAAGAGTCGAAATGAAAGAGAAATTAAAGAAGATATTTTACCCATAATGTGAAGTGGAAACATGAAAAACAGGGGTTGGAAATATTCTTTAATGTAGCCAATAATTCCATGTTTTCGTATCGCAAAAAAGTCTCGATATAAAAGACCAATGATTGCAAGGGCAAAAGTGGTATTAACATCAATAGTTGGCTCTTTAATATAATGAAAAACACCCACAAGATTACAAGCGGTAATAAAGAAAAAAAGAGCAGCGATAAAACTAAAATGATTGTAGTAAAATTTTTCGAGATTTTGAATGACCATATCAATGATCATCGTAATTGATTCTATAACACAGAAGCGGACATAGCTTTCTTTTTTAAAAAGAAATTGTCTAAAAAAAAGTACCAATAAGGACATAAGAATCATAACGATCCAGGTACTGACTACTGTCGATACTGAAAGATCAAAAAATGGATGAGTAATTCCTACGAATTTTAAAACAGAAATGGGTTGCGCATTCTCTAAAAGATTAGTGCCTTCCATCGGCTTGTATCCTTTTTGCTAGGGTTGCTATCCAAAAAGTCCCCAAAAAAGAGACTGTGACCAGTATAGTGCTCAGTGAACTGGTACGCAATATATAACCCCAAAAAAGGATAAGAAAAATAAAACGACTGGAAGAATATAATAAAAAACGCAGCAGGCTGCGTTTAGAAGTGAGTGTAAAAACCCAAGAAGGTAGGCTGAGAAAGAACAATCCGTAAAGGAGTCCTCCCCCAGCACCAAACATTAAAGAAAAAACAATGGAGTAAATATGCATTAGCTTTGTAGTTTCTTAATACCTTTATTGTTCCAATATTCAGTAAGAAGAGCAGAACAACCGACGATAGCGATTAAACCATTTCGATCGGTAACTGATTTTTTAGCGACTTCGAATGCATCTTTAAAGCTTTCTGAAGCACGAGCTTTGATTTTTAAGTTTTTCATATCAAGAGCTACTTTTTCAGGATCCCATGATTTACTAAAAACACCTTCTTTAGTAGGAGCTGGACAAACGATAATTTGGCCTGATGTTTTCTTGAAAAAATAACGAAGAAGTCGTAAAAACTCTTGATAATTAAGAACATCATCATAACAACCTACAACAAGAACGAGGCCCTTTAATGAGCGTTGATAATGGAGTAAGCGAACACCAAGTAAAAAGTTCTCAAAAGCATCGATGTTTTCAGCATTATCGATAAGAATGGTTGGTTTTTCTTTATCAAAGATTTGGAAGCGGCCAACGAGAGTATTAATGGTTTCTTTCCAAAAATGTTCAATAGTACGTTTTGGATTTAATTCTGAATGGCGCTTTGCTTCAAGAGTTGGACGACCACGTTGTCCTTTTGTTTTAAGCAAAAGACTTGTTTCTTCATTTAGGTTAAGTTCAGTAGGTGCAAGTTCGTTAATGAAAATAGAGGCGATACGTTCTGCAAGAGCAGCACAGCGTCCATGTAATTGTTCAAATGGATACGGAAGAACTGTTAATTTTCTGATTGGCATTTGCCATTCAGCTTTAATAGATTTTGCGTAATCACACATTTTTTTGAGATTTGTTTTATTTTGGTCAGCACAAACGAGATAAGTACCTTCTTTTGCAAGTGTTACGTATTCGTTAAAAGCTCCATCAAATGCGAGCCCTTCAGCATCAGCATCATTTGCGGTAAGACGAGTAATTGCAACAATTTTAGGTGAGCAGATCGCTGTAATAGGATCGGATGCGCCACCTTTTTCAATTTCTATAAGTGCAACATGAACATCGTTTTGGCTGAAATATAAAAGGCCAAGAGCAAGTAAAAGTTCGTGAGTTGTAGCGTTAATGGCATTTTGTTCACTTGCATTGATAACTTCATTTGCAAGTTCAGTAAATGTTTTATTTGATATGTAGTCGGTGTCAACAAAGAATCGTTCATTGTATGTTAAAATGTGTGGAGCATAGAGTACACCAACAGTAACGCCTTCTTCTTTTAGAAGCTTTGCGGCAAAATGTGCAGTTAAGCTTTTGCCATTTGTTCCCGCAACAAAAACAGTAGTAAGTTTTTGGGAAGGAGAACCTAACGCTTTATCGAGTTTTTTCATTCTCTCAGCGCTTTTTTGATCATTTTTTTCGGTCCAATTGCTGTTCAAAAATTCGACAACTTCATTGTAATTGCGAGATTTTCCGAGCGGCAGATTGCCTTTTGGAAGGGATGTCGTTTGTTTGATACTCATTATGAATCCTTATTTTTTGATGAAATTTTGCTTTCTAAATAACTTTTAGCAAGTAATAAATTGCTTTTAAGCTTATATAAAAATGAAAATACTATAACAAATTATATATCTTTATTTTATAATGTCAAACTGGTAATATTTGCCTTAAGTTGTTATGATTCTTATTTGCAAAAGATAAAAAAATACAAAGTAAAGCTTTAAGGATCGGAGATTGCGTGAATAAAAACTATATACAGAATCTTATTATGAATAATAAGGTTATTTTAGCCCCATCAGATACAGTTTGGGGACTTTGTGGAGCAATGAATCGGGAGGTTTTTGATGAGCTTAATAGGCTTAAAGTTCGAAATGAAAAACCGTATTTAATTTTGGCTCAGTCCATTGAAGTAATTCAACCATTTATTGAAATTCCATCAAATGAACTTATTTTAAAGACAGTATCCTTATTTTGGCCTGGACCATTAACGGTTATTTTCAAAGCAAGTACGCAAGCGCCAGCTTATTCTGTCTCAAAAGAGGGGACAATAGCGTTTAGAATTCCTCGACATGATTTTTTACAAGAGATTCTAAAATCAATCCCATTATTGTTTTCTACGAGTGCTAATATCACAGGGACTCCTGTTGCTAGTTTGTGGAATGATATTGATCCTTTATTGATTTCTGGTGTTGCGGCAACAGTTGTTGATGATCAAAATAGAGTTCAATCAATAGTACCATCAACTATAATTGATGTTTCACAAGGTGTAATTAAGCTTGTTCGTGAAGGGGCAATTCGATTTGAAGAGATCGAGAAAGTTTTTATGGAACTTAAAAAGTCGGAAAAAAATACTTGATTAACGGTTCTTGGAAAAGAACATACATAATCGCAGATCCTGCTAAAAAGCATCCAAAGGGAAGTAAAAAATCATTACGACTTTTTTTGAAAATGAGCATATAGGCAGTGCCGCATACTGATCCAATGATTGAGCCAATCATAAGGCTAAACCAGCAACCTATAGGTCCGGTAAATGCCCCAATAAATGCCATTAAATCAACGTCTCCTTGTCCAAGGCCATCACGGCCTAAAAATCGACGAGAAATTTTATTAATCCCTGCTAAAAGCATAAGGCCAATGATTGATCCTGTAATGCTTTCAAGTGGAGAAATAGGTAAGTAGCTACAATAGCTTAGAGCCCAGCCAATAGGTACAAGGTAAATTGTTACAAATCGAGAAATGAGAAAGGTGAGTGCGTCGGTGAACATAGTTACAGTAAGCGCGACATAAAAAAGAGCATAGCCTAATTTGTAGGGACTTTCGGATTCTAAAAGAGGAAATAGAACATTATTGGTCATTGTGCCAAGGACAAAAAAGACGCACAATCTTTTGAAAAAAGAAAACGCCTTGAGATGCTTTGTAAACTGCTTGGTAGTGAACAAATCTGCAAGACCAAAAATGGTCATTGCTGAAAGTATGGCTAAAAATATTCTGGTAAAAGAATTCATAAAACTAACCTATAAAAAAATTTAGGAATTTTTGGGAAACTGTTTAAAAGACTTTAATTTTCGTCTGAATTGAACTCATCTTGAGCTTCATTAGGCTCTTGAATTTCGTTATGCAGTTCCTGGAGTTCTTCTTGTTCTTTCAAATCGGCAAAGATCTTTTCGATTCTAAGGCCTTTTTCAAAAGCAGAGTCGTACTTAAAAACAAGCTCGGGAGTGTATCTGCCGGCGATTTGTTTTGCAAGTGCAGCACGCATTGAAGGCTTGTATAAGACAATTTGACGAAACTTTTCTTCAAATTCAGCAAGGCCGCCAGGTGTATAAAAATAAACGAAACAGGTCGATTTATCGGGGGACATTTCAACGCGGCTTACTGATATTCCGCCAAGCTTATCATCATCACGAGTTGCTTGACTAAACAAGGTCATGATTGATCGTAAAAACAGAGATGCTTTTTGAGCTCGTTTAATCTCGTATGCTTTTTTCATGAATTATACAGAACCGTTTGTGAGTAAACGCATATAGTTTTGTTTAATAGCACGCATTAAACGTTTACGACGTTTTTGAGTAGGAGCTTCAAAATAAACTACTCGCTTCATGTCGCGAACAACACCTTCACGTTCAATCTTTTTTTTCAATTGACGAAGTGAACGTTCAACATTGTTATTTACGTGAATTTCGATATTTGGTCTTTTTTTTGACATGCGACTTTTAGCATCCTTTCAGCGATTTTAGAATATTTTTACACTATCCACTTAAGATAGCGTGTTTAAGCTTCTCTGTCTAGATCGGTTCTTTGATCTAGCTATTTTAGAAGGTTAAAGTCAGGTTAAGTAAGAATGTTTCTGCTTTATAAGCTCCTCTACGGGCAAGTGGATATTGTACACCGAATCCTAAGGAGAAGTTTGGCGAGATATCATAGTTAAATCCAAAGTTAGCAAGTTGAACCTTAAATTGGCTGATGTTATCAAGCTGTTCAGGAACAAATGCGGGATCTGGTACTACAAGCTCATTATGATCATGAAGGTGGGCCATATAAACGTACTGTACGTAAGCAGAAAGGTTATCAAGGAAATGGTAAGCGTTTGTTCCAAATGCCATAAACCATGAGTTTCCAGGTGAGCATTTTACGTTCGTTACATAAGGAAAGAGCGTTGACTGAAGAGTGCTGGTAGGAACTCGTTGTAATGAGGTTCTACTATAAAAATGGGTAACTCCGCCTTGGATATCAAGTTCAATCGTTTCAAAGAAATCAAGACATATCCCCGCATTGAACTGGAGGGCGTTGTGTTTGTTGTTTCCAAGGGGCAGGTCATAGAGTTTAGCAATATTGGTGGCTTCAGCTGCAGCAAGTGAAGCGCCAAATTGTATAAAAGGAGTGAAAATAAAGTGAGACCATTCTTCAGGGTCTCTATGAATATTTACAGGAAAGTTATGAAGCCAGGTTAAAAGAATGGTGACATCTTCTTGTCCAGCTTGTTGAACGGTACTTGCAGATACTCCAAGTTCTTTGAATATTTCTCGATACGGTTCCATAAGGTATTGATTACAGTTTGCCTGATCTTGATTCCATTGTGGGGTAGAAACAATTGTTCCAGCAGGATAAACGTTACCGGGGACTGATGTCGTGTTATTTGTTTGATTGTTCATTTCGCTAAATGTTTGGCGCAAATCAGCAACACCGCCTTGTACAGAAATCACAAAGTCATAAAACCTTACTGCAATTTGCCCACGTAGACCAACCTTGCGGTATTTAAGTGGTTGGGTAAAAAAACCAAATTGCCATGTTTCATCTGTATAATCTGGATCGGCAAACGTTATGGCTGGAGTTGCTTGAAATATTTGTGCGGCAGCTGTTTGCAGAAGGGGAGGTTGTATAACTCCTGTTGGGAGGTTGCCATACAAAAGACCCATCATATTCAGTGGTCCGCGTACATCACCAAGAAAAGCAACATTTTTTTCAAGGTCACGAGCCAGCGTTGCTTTTTGCCCAAAGGGAGTCAGAGAAAATTGGAACATTTCTGAAATTCCTGTTCCCCCATTTTCAACTTTCATACTCTCTTTACGCGATACGTTAAGAATTGAAGAAGGGTAAAATGTTGAATAGAGAGGATAAGCATCGTTGTAGTTTAACGTTGGAAATGCATTGAGTAGTCCTACAGGGGCGCTTGCAGCGAAACATAAAAAAAGCGTGCGTAATTTCATAATGATCCTTTTTTTTCTGCGTTTTTATTTTAAAGTTCAAGTTATAGCACTAGGGGTTTTATAACGTCAAATCAACTTTAATTATATTTTTTCAGGAGCAAGGTAATTTTCAGTTATGGGAGCAGATAGTTTCTCTTTTGAAAATTGTCTGCAGTTATCCAAAGCAAAGTAAAACATTAAACATGCGGTTCCAATTCCTGCAAGAGTAATGATGTTTTGTCCTGACTTCCATTCTGATCGGAGCGTTAGCAGCGTTATCATTGCGCAGGTATAAGCAATAAGTAAAAACATAGCGGTGAAGTTGAAAAAAAGATCGCTTGTTAATGATACAAAGCTAATAAAAATAGCCGCACCGATAAAGAGGGTGCAACTGTCTTGATTAACAATGCCAGATGTTAAAAGTTTTTGAGTTGTGCAGCTGCGCATTTTTTTAATGAATGACAGAAAGAGCATTCCTGAAGCCCAAATCATTGAATGTACTGTTCCTAAAAGAGCAAATAGGCATGAAAGGTGAATTCCTTCAATGATCCATTTTTGGGTTGGGAACACTTGAGAAAGAGCATCTGAGATAGGTCCTGGAAATTCTTTAAACAATGAAAGAGGAATGGCACCGATGAGTGAAGTTACAAATAAAAGGTAGAGAGCTGCAACAGCAATGAGTGAGTAGGTAATGGCGCGAGGAAGGTTTTTTTGAGGATCTCTAATGATAGCAAAAAGAGAAGCGACCGCTTCAAATCCAAAGAACGAAAATGCAACGCGACGAGTTTCTTGAAAAATACTCGTTACACCATGAGGAGCAAAAGGTATAAAGTTTGAAAAAGATGCTTTACTAAAGCAAAGAATGGTCGTTGCAATTAAAGGAAACACTGTCAGTACAATTAAAATTTGCTGACCAGCTGTTGAAAGAGATACTCCAAACATATTCAAAAGCGTTAGTGCGATAATGCAGATGCCGCCAAGCGTTGTAGGGTTACTTTGTGGAATGTAATGCGCCAAGTATAAGCCAGCTTGATGAGTTAAAAGACCCATTGCAACAATAAGCCCGAGCATGTAGCAAGCAACAGTCAGTAATCCAACAACATGACCGCCCCATTGTTTTGCGTAAATATAGAATGATCCTTCTTGAGGGAAAAGTTGAGCAACGCGTGCAATTGATTGAGCCATGCACCAAATGGCAAGAGCTACAAATCCGTAGGTTGCAATGCATGCTGGACCAATATTACCTGCGAGTGAACTTGGAGCGGTTAAAATTCCTGCTCCAATCATTGCGTTCATGCCAATGATTGTGGCTGTCCAGACCCCTATTTTCTGCGAAGAACCGGTCGTCATATAAACTCCTTGTGTGAGTGCAAACTATTAATAACTGTTAGCGAGTGTACTTGAAAAGTTTTTTTTTTTGAAGCTGGATCCTAAATGGGGAATGCTCTACTAGTTCATTCTATTGCAAAATGCCTTTCTGAAAGCTACTATAAAAAACTAGTGCCTTCAAAAATAGTTAGTTTTTTATTCATTAAGGATTATATGGATTCTCGATATTGCGTCTATTACACTGCTCGGATTGAACGGAGTTTGTGTTGGTTTGTTTCTTCTTGTTTAAGAGGAACCGAACACGTGTCATTTGATCGGGCGCTTGATGTTGAAAACAGTATTTTTGAATTCTTTGTTCCTATTGATATGGAGCCTGTTTTTTTACAAGTGATGGACTATTTAGAAAAAAAACAGGCAGTGAGTGATCTTACTAAACGAGAAAATCGTTTAATGATTGAGCTTACTCAACAATAATGTTCAAAAATGCATCAAGTCGCTTTTGAACAAGATCATAGCCAAGAAGTTCACTGAGTTGAGCAATTCAGAAATTTAAGAAAGCTTAATTAGGTTTCTCATATTCAAAAGTTTGTTTTTTAGGATGTCATCACGAGAGATAGGAGGGGCAGCCATCACGTTTATCTAAACGTGTGGCGCTCGACTGACCGTGGTGAACCACCCGCCGACGCCAAGGCTAAGGCGTGGTGCCACGACATAGCTCTTCGAGCGAAGTCGGGCACGTAACAGGAAAAAATCCTAATTTATTTTAAAGATAAATTTTAAAATAAGCTCAACAGCTATTTTTTACTCTTAAAATGTCCCTTCTATCGCCTGGCGTTAAGCTTATTT
>CANNMA010000017.1 GCA_947505805.1 bacterium | reverse complement strand
AAAAAAGTGTCGATATTTAAAAATCGGCATTGTTTTATAAACTTTCTAATCGGAATATGACGAAAGCTTAAACTTCGAAGTCTACCTATTAGAAATTTCATAAAACGTTATTTTTTCTTCGCCATATTGATCGATAAAAATACTTGGATGTTTATGAGGTTCAATGGTGCCATCTTCTTCTTGAGGTTTTACCATACCGCCACAGATAATCGTATCACGATATAAAATAGGAGTAAAAAAACAATGTTCGCTTATCATTGACGTACAGCACGTCATGGAGCCATCACTCTTTTTGTACCGATACACGTCAAGATTTCCTAAAGCATCCATTGTTACAAAAAAAATCATTTCCAAGAGATACAAAGGAGTTACCCTTAAAATGGATTCATATAATCGTTTTTCTCCATATAAAAAAGATAAAGGCACTGCAAACGTAAATAGCAATGTAGTTTCCCATCTGCCTGTAGCATTTTGGTGTAAATTCCAACATTCAAAAGACATAGTTTTATCAGCAGAGTTACTAAATGGATGATCTGTATGTTGCAAAAAATAGCCATTGTTTGAAGAAGTCATTGTTAAAAATGAAAGTGCTTTTTGTGTAGATACAAACAGTTCTTCAATAGGATTAAGAGGAAATTCTTTATTAATCTCTTGATTAGCACATTCAATTTTTTCCAAAGACCATTTATCTGATTGTGATAATTCTGCAATACAGGCATTAGTATCAGCAATTTCTTTTTCTGGATAGACCGTTTTTTCAATAGAGTATTGTTTTGTTTGTTCATTCTTTTTGATATAAAAAAGCATCGATTCAATTTTTTGTGGATAGGTATAATGATTATCTGATGATCGAGTTAAATGATAAAAATCCCCTTCTGTTGTGATATGAAATAAATTAAAATGTCGCCGTTCGCGAGCGCTGCAATAACAATTAGAATCATCGATCCAATGTAAAATACTAAAGTCATACAGTGGGTTAAGATCAAGGGCTTTAGGAGATTTTTTGCTTAATTCTTTAATGCGAATTCGTTCATGGTCAATAAATGAAAATGCTTGTTGTGAGGGTAATATGGCAAGTCCTGCTGGCATATAATGAGATAATCCGCGCATAACTGTGTGTGTTATCGGATCCCATAATAAAAGCTCCAGATGGGTGCCACTTTGATATAAGGTGCATATTTTCTCTTCTTCTTCAAATAGAACTGGACCGATAGGATAAATATATTCGGGTGATAATGAGCTATACATTTGACCTGCCAAAAGCAGTATTATTTTAAAAAATATTGATTGCCACTTGTTCATAAAAGATCCTTTTTTACGTAAGAATATTGTTTTAAAGATAGCTTGTTTCTTTACAATAAAAAAGAGTATTTTTTATGATACATTACATTTTTTTATAACTTGCTTCTGAATATATTCAAAAGCATTTGATAGCGAAATAAAATACGGTTCTTTCATAAAATCAGGTGCGGTTTTTTGTTTTTGAATATGATTAAAGTAGTCCATAAATCCTTCTTTAAAAGCACAGGGAGCGTTATGCGTTTTCCCATACTGGTCAACCATATCAAAAAGCGTAATTTTTATGGCGTGTAAAAAAGTTGAATATTCTTTTTTAAAAAGTTCGTTTCCAACTGTTTTTTTTATATTCACCAGTACGTGTCCCATAAAAAGAGCAGTTCGAATATCAATAGCCCCATAGAGCACATTTTCAGTCCATTCTTTTTCTGTATGAAGTTTTAAACATGCATTTTTACAAAGTTCAATAAGTTGATTTTTTGAAAGATCTTTTTGAAATTCTCCAAGCAGCAATGCTAAAAAGCCGCTCATATATCCTGTTGCATAGGATGTTCCGGTGTGTATTGCATAGCACGGCGCACCGTCTTTAGGAAAGAATGAACAACCGATTACGTCAACACCAGGGGCTACGTAGCGTGGTCCTTTTTCTTTTTCTGATTGATTACCCTCAAAAAGCCTGCAGGAATAATTTTTTGTCTTTTCATCATAAGTATACCCAAAAGCCCCAACAGAAAAATGGACCCCTTTGCAACGAGCTGGATAGGAAATTCTGTTTTTTATTTTTTTTCCATCATTGCCAACAGCAGCGCATACAAAAGGAATCTGTTCTATCTTTTGTTCAAAATCTTTCATGACAGGATCAAGAGAGTCCCACTGTTCATTACATTTTAAGCTAATGTTAACAATAGGAATTTTATGTTGAATAACATACGAAAGAGCATCTGATGAGCATCGTAAATCGGTTGAAAGACCATACGCATGCAATGTTTTAAACATACTGATTGAACAATGTGGTGCAATACCACAAAGTCCTTCAGAAGGTCTATTTGATCCAATCATGCTTGCAATATGAGTTCCATGGTCAGAGCAAAACGAGTTAGGCAATGATCCATATCCTGTAAATCGGCTGCCTAATTGAATGGCTGGTAATAGTTCAAAAAAAACATGCTCTGTCCTAGTGATTTCTTTGACTGATACCGGTGTAAGCTTTAAGCATTGTTCAATGAGCATTCGCTCAAATCGTTTGCCTGTTAAAGAAAGTTGTTTCTTGTCGCTTGTTAAAACAGTGTCTTTTCCATAGTTGATGAGATAGTTAGAAAAAGCATTGACCTTTTTTTGTATGCGATAGTCACAAGCAAGACATAAAGCGTCATTTAAACTATCATGTACTGTTTTTACTGGTCTAACAGTATACGTAAGAATATCACCGATACCTGCTAAAGGATCTTCAGGTAAAAAATTATAAGAATGATCAAAAGTATCTGTAGTGACAGTAAGATCAGGATGTTTAGTGTACTGAGTTTCACCATGCTTAAAAGTATAAGCTGCTATACCAGTATCAAGGAGTGCAACAGCAATCCCTTTGCCCATTGAAGGGGCAAGATCTTTTAATGCAAATGCATGAGGTAAAAATGGATAGGAAAGTGGCCAAAATGGTTTTTCAAGTCTCATGCCGGTAGTAGGAAAAATCTGCCACCACAAAAGATCTTGATAAGAAATATTGTTTAAGTGTGAGCTTGTTTTTTTAGTTTTTAATGAAGAAGCATTTTTAAAAAAATCAGCAAGAAGGCTTTTATCTGTTTGATAAGGTTTGTTCTGTATCTCTTTAAATTGTTCCAGAGTAATTTGATATCCAGAACAAGAGAACGACCATGCAAAAATCAATATCCATGATAAAAACATGGTCGTTCTCTTATAAAAAATTATGAATAAATCCCAGCACCAACTGCTGCGTATGATGTTTGATAGCTTTGTAAGGTCATAGGATTAATAAGTCGAGCTGCTGCAAAATGATCCTCATTATTTGAATCTTGTGCATATCCCCCCATAACTATCTTACCATCAGATTGTATCGCTATTGAGTGGCATTCAGCATCTTCGTCATTATTAATTATTGTATCAAGATACATGGAACCATTAGTTCCAAAGCTCAAATCAGGCGATCCATCAGCGTTAAGCCGTGCAGCTGCAAAATGATTATTTTCATTAGAATCTTCTGTCTCCCCCCCCATAACTATCTTACCATCAGCTTGTAAAGCTATTGAGTAACACCTATCAGTATTGCTATCAGGAGCTATTGAATCAAGATACATGGATCCAAGATTGCCAAATGTTTGATCTATAAGCCCATCAAAGTTTACGGTTTTTTGCATAGCGTTTTGAATGTAGGAGTTTGAACTGTTGTTATTAAAAACTATTTTGCTTGGACTAAGGATATTTCCATTATAGTCTGAGCCTAAAGTAACAACTGGTGTTATTACTAGCAAGGCTTTTAGAATGGTGGAAGTTTTTTTTAGATTATTTTTGTAAAACATTTTTTCTACCTTTTTATAAAAAAAATTATGAATACATACCATTTCCTACAGTCATGTAAGACGTTTGATAACTTTGTAAGGTCATTGGATTAATGAGCCGTGCTGCTGCAAATCTAAGATCAACATAAGTACGTCCCCCCATAACGATCTTACCATCAGGTTGTATGGCTATTGAGTTACACAGATCATACTGACTACCAAAAGCTATTGCATCAAGATACATTGAGCCATTATCACCAAACGTTGTATCAGGAGAACCATTAGTATCGAGCCGAGCTGCTGCAAATCTATAACCAGCATCAGTGAGAAAAGTATATCCCCCCATAACTATCTTACCATCAGGTTGTAGAGCTATTGAGTTACACTCATCCCCATTACTTCCAGGAGCTATTGCATCAAGATACATTGAACCACTACTGCCAAAAATTACATCGGGAAAGCCATCAATGTTAAGTCGAGCTGCTGCAAATCTATAACCAGTACCATTTAAAAGAGTATATCCTCCCATAACTATCTTATCATCAGGTTGTATTACTATTGAGTAACATTGATCATTATTAGTATTAGGAGCTATTGGATCAAGATACATGGATCCATTATCACCAAAGGTTGTATCAGGAGATCCATCGGTATTGAGCCGTGCTGCTGCAAATCTAGGATAACTATTATCAACAAGAGTAAATCCCCCCATAACTATTTTACCATTAGCTTGTAGGGCGATAGAGTTACACTTATCATTAGTGCTTCCAGGAGCTATTGCATCAAGATACATTGAGCCATTATCACCAAAGGTTGTATCAGGAGATCCATCGGTATTGAGCCGTGCTGCTGCAAATCTAGGATAACTATTATCAACAAGAGTAAATCCCCCCATAATTATCTTACCATCAGTTTGTAGAGCGATAGAATGACACTCATCGCGAGTGCTTTCAGGAGCTATTGTGTCAAGATACATTGAACCATTATCACCAAAGGTTGTATCAGGTGAGCCATCAGCATTCAGTCGAGCTGCTGCAAATCTATAAGCAGTACCATTTAAAAGAGTATATCCTCCCATAACTATCTTACCATCAGCTTGTAGCGCTATTGATTTACATATATCATCATAACTATCAGTAGCTATTGTAGTAAGATACATGGATCCATTATCACCAAAAGTTGTATCAGGTGAGCCATCAGCATTCAGTCGAGCCGCTGCAAATCTATAAGCAGTACCATTTAAAAGAGTATATCCTCCCATAACTATCTTACCATCAGCCTGTAGCGCTATTGATGTACACTGATCATTATTAGTATTAGTATTAGGAGCTATTGAATTAAGATAAGTAGATCCTAATAGATTTTGATTTGTTCCAAATGTTTGATCAATAAGTCCATCAAAGTTTACTGTTTTTTGCATAGCACTTTGGATATATGATTTTGAGCTGTTGTTATTAAAAACTATTTTGCTTGGGCTAAGGATATTTCCATTATAGTCTGAACAAAGACTGGTTACAGAATATGTTAAACATACAATTGTCAGAGCAAACTGACTTATTTTTTTAAGCTGATAACTAGTAAACATTTTTTCTCCTTTTTTTCTTAAGATTTTTTAGATAGACCTTAAAAGGATAGAAAAAATAGTTTGTTTTTGTCCATGGCTTGAGAAGAATTAATTAATGGTAAAAAAAAACCATCGCACTGACCGAAATCAATGCGATGGAAAAAAGGAGAGTAGTAATGAAGCCTTTTGAAAAACTGAAAGCTAAAGCTGAACAGTTTTTTAATTTTTAATTATTTCAATATTTTGAGCTGATCAACGTTTTACAAGATCAATCATGAATCCAATTTAAAGCTTTCATGTATTATTGTCAAATACCTTTCATTAAAAAAAGAGCCTAGGATAAGGCGTTTCATTCAGATGGAAATTTTTGAAAAAGGAATATTGAGGTCATTTAATGCAATAAGTTCAGGCCCTGAGCTTAACGGGCTTGTGAATATGATCTGAACGTTCAAAGAAAGGGAACTCTTTAAAATTCTTTTTAATGTTTCTGAATCAAAATCAGATAAAAAATCATCTACCAGTAAAATAAGAGGGCCTTCTACTCTTTTTAAGCTTGCAACTTGAGCAAGTTTTAAAAATAAGGTTAAAAGTTTTTGTTGTCCTCGAGAGCAGTAAGTTCGAGCTAATTTACCGTTAAAAATGATTTCTAAATCATCTAAATGAGCTCCAAAAAGAGATCTTTTATAAAAACGTTCACGTTCAAAAAGTGACTTTGATCGTGCGTAAAATTCTTGATACGTTTCTAAAATGGTTCCTTGCTTAAGGATATATTCAAAACTTACTTCATGGATTGATGAAAAATAGTTCACAAGTTGTTCTGAATTTTTAAGAAGATCGGTTAAAAAAAGTTTGCGAGCATTTTGAACTTCACGAGATACTGTCCAAAGAGATTCAGTCCAGATATCAAATTCTTGTTCATTGGTGCTTGCTCGAACCAAAAAAGCATTTCGTGTTTCTAAAATATGTCGAAACTGTTTAAGCGTTTGAGTAAGTGCTGGATTATGAAGTACAAGGGCATGATCAAGAAAGCTACGACGCTTTTCAGGGCTTGCTTTTACAATTTCAATATCTTCTTGGGTAATCGTAACTACGCGACAATGAGTGCGTAGTTCTTCATAAGAGGTAATTGATTTTTGATTAATTTTAATTTGACGACGGGAGCCTGTTGACCCAACAGAAATAGTATCAGAACAAATAGTTGCTCCAATAAAAAAAGTATCTGTTTCAAAGCGAATAAGATCAGAAGGAATGTGCGTTCTAAATGAACGCACATAACAAAGATAATGTATAGCTTCAAGGAGTGATGTTTTTCCTGATCCATTAGGTCCTTCAATAAGCACAATAGGAGAATCAAATATAAAGGTAGCCTGCGTAAAACAGCGGAAATTTTTTACCTGTAATTCTTGGATGCAAGGAATAAACACTTTTTAAGCTGTCGTTGATACTGGCATTACAAGGTAAGTAAGATTATAAGCACCTTCATGTCCAGTTTCAAAAATAATAGGTTTTGCTGCATTGCTTAAATAGAAAGTCAGTTTTTCTTCAGGAAAAACGGCAAGACCACTCAGTAAGTAAGGCGCATAAAATTTGATATCCATTTTATCGCCTGTAAATGCGGTTAAGGCAAGACGCTCTTCCATTTTGCCAACTTCTTTATTATGAAGTGCAACATCAACAGAATTGGTATCAAACCCAAAAGTAGTCGCAATAAATTGACCAGATAATAAACAGGCTGAGCGACGTAATGTTTTTATCAAACTTGTTCGATCTATTGTTGCAGGCACAAATCCTTTTTTTTCTAAAATGGGCTTGTATTCAGGAAATGTTGGAGCAAGTAATTTAGTAAAAAAATTAAAAGTTTCTCCAGAAAAAACAAGCTGATTTCCACAAGTTCCTAAAAAAACTAATTCTTCTTTAAAATCTTCAAGGATTTTTTTCAATTCAAGAACAGCACGCCGAGGAAGCAACCAGTTTTTTGGCTCATCAAGGTGGTAACGAGTTGTTTGAATTTGCGCAAGACAGTGGCCATCTGTTGTTGTCATAGTGAGAGATTCTTTATTGAGCTCTAAGTATAAACCGTTAAGTGCGGGATTAGAATTGCTTTGTGGAATAAGAAATCCAACTTTTTCAAGTAACATAAACAAAAAAGAAGACTCAAGTTGCATAAGATTTTCAATGCGTTCTGGAAAGGGAGGAAAGTCCTGAGCATCTTTAATATTTAATGATAATTGTACAGAGCCTGCATTCAAAAGTAGCTGATTAGATTCAAGAGTAAAGGTAATATCACCTTCAAGTTCACGCACTAAATCAAAAAGTCGTTTACCATTTACAAGTAATGATTGCGATCCCGAAAGAGTGCTTTCTTTGAGAGTATAACTTGATTGTAAGCTAATCTCTAAATCGGTACTTTTAAGTATGAGTTCTTTAGGGCCAATCGTGCACAAAATGTATGCTGTTGTTTCCATAGTTGTTCGTTTTGAGCAGATAGGCTGCATTGACGAAAGTATTGATAATAAAGACTTTTGTTCGACGATAAACTTTTCTGTCATACAGATCCTTAGGTTCAATTTTTACTATTTTTTTTACAAAAGCGATGATTGTTTCAGTATAAATGAGCAGTACATTTTTGGCAAAAATGGGTCATTTTAATTTTCTATAGATAGAGAATTTAGTTCAGAAAGTTGTTTTGAAAGAAATTGTTCGGCTATCACTAATTTCTGATAACTTATTTCAAGTCTATTTTCAGAAACTGCATTGGTATAAGGGACAAATCGATTTGTTGTCATATGTTTTTTTAAAAATTGTTGAATTTGAATACAATAAGCGATACAGATTTTTTCATTTCTAATGACATCAAGCATTGAAGCAATTGATGCAACAGGATCATTTGTAACCGTATAGGAACGCTTACGATCAAGAAGTCTTTGATATAAAAGTTCTTGATCAAGGAGTAAAAGTTCATCATCTGTACACCAATGAAGCCATGAAGTTGTTGTTTCAACAAGCCGGTATCCTTTGTAAAGAAGGTAGGCGCAAATAACATATGAAATCCAACCTAAACTCATTAGTAGCGCAAATGTTGAAAAACAAACATTTTTTAAACTTAAAGAATCACGGACAGTTTGTATTTTTGTAGTAAAAAAATCTTTTATTGATTGCGCCCACGACTCATTAGGATTAATTTCAATGACAAAAGGTCCTTTATGAAGAGACGAAAAAGCTTGAATTTTTTCTATAGTTGTTGGTGAAAAATCAGATACGGTAATTTTTGGAGCAGATGAATAATTTTGCATAAAAAAAATACAGAAAAATAAAAGGTTGGTTTTTTTCATTAGGACCTGGGATGTTTTTTATCATAGATAGTTCTTAAATGGCTTGTTTCAACATGAGTATAAATTTGTACGGTACTAATATTTTCATGTCCTAAAAACATTTGTAATGATCTAATATTCATACCCCGAGTAAGTAAATGTGTTGCAACAGAGTGGCGTAAATGATGAGGAGAAAAATCTGAAGAAAGTCCTGCTTTTTTTACCAGTTCCTTGAGATACATCCAAAATGATTGTCTAGTTACTGCTCGTAGGGCTCCGTTATAATGAGTAGGAAAAAGAAAATCAGTAGATTGAGAAATTCCTTTTTGAATGGTTAACCGAGGATGAGTAGTAGTAAGATAATCGGAAAGTAACTTCATAATAGATTCTGGTAACGGAATAATACGTTCTCGGCCACCTTTTCCAGAAATTCGTATTGTCCGCTCAGAAAATTCAAGACCAGAAACAGTAGCATGTACTAACTCACTGATTCTCATTCCTGATGTATAAAGCAGATACAGCATAACTTTATTACGAATACCAGCATCAGTTGTTTCGATATGTGAAGCTTCTAGTAATTTTTTAATTTCTTCTTCTTGAGCATACAGAGGAAGTTTTTTTTCAAGTTTGGGTGGCATTAATTTTTCAGCACTGTTGGTATAGCCATGATAAAGATGTAAAAAAAAGAAAAGTTTTTTTAAAGATGATATTTTTCTTGCCATACTCCGAGCTGATATTCCACTATTTTTTAGAGACTTTAAATAATCCTTTAGGATAGGGTCAGAGCATTCTTGTAAGCTGCTTTTTGCTTCAAGAAGATACGTGACAAACTGGGTAACATCCGATTTGTATGCCTCAAAAGTGTTTTTAGCAACACGTTTTTCGGTTAATAAATAGCGTTCAAATTCAGTAATGCACTGAAAGTCATTCATAAAGTTCTCTCTTTTTTAAAGTAGGATAGGGAAGGCAGTAGTTTTGATAGGAAATGAATATGCTTGACTGAAGTTTTTAAATTGAAAAAGGGCCAAGGATCAACGAATGCGAACTGGCCATGTATACATGGAGAGAAAAAAACTCTTTCTTTCATATCGCCCCACTCCCCTACAAAATACTCAAAGGAATAAGTATAAAGGCATAAGGAACTCGTAGGATAGTCTTTACTGAACCGGACATGAACTACTCTCCTTTTTAAGCTGAATAGATAGAAATCTTACTAGATATTGCTAATAAGAACGCGCTACGATGCAATCACTTGCACTTGGGTTGCTACAGATACAACAGTTAGGAACTTGTTTTTCATTGAGTAAGCAGCGAACAGAAAGTTTATGTGGTTTTAATTGTGCTTCACATTCTCTTGAACCACAAAATCCTGTTTGTACAAAATTCCATTCCGATGCGGTAATGATAGCATCAAGATTTTGCTGAATAACCCACATATCTTTCATCCGTTTGGTCGCCCTATCAAACATTTCTTTTTGTAAGGCTTCAAGTTTTTGAATAAGGTAGGTATCAATTGTTTTTAATGGATGAGGAGCTTTTTCAATCCCTAATCTATCAACTACCATTGCATGTTCATGAGCTAAATCTTTTGGACCGATTTCAAGACGAACAGGCACTCCGCGCAGTTCCCAGTCGTAGAATTTTTTACCAGGAGTTTTTTGCTCATCTTCATCAATATAGATTCGCACTTTTCCTGCAAGACTAAACTTGATTTTTTCAGCTACCAATAAAACAGCTTCACGCTCAGCTTCAGTCTTATAAATAGGAATAATGACCACCTGTATAGGCGCAACACGAGGAGGCAGCACAAGACCCTGCTTATCACCATGGGTCATAACAAGAGCCCCAATAAGACGAGTTGTTGTTCCCCAACTGGTAAGCCATGGGTAGGCTACATCGCCCTCTTTGGTTTGAAACTTCATATCAAAGGCTTTTGCAAAACTTTGCGAAAGCAAATGTGATGTCCCCATTTGCAGTGCCTTTCCATCGGGCATAAAACCTTCAAAAGTGTACGTAGTAATTGCTCCTGGAAATTTTTCCCCTTCCGACTTTTTACCGGTAATAACGGGGATGGCAAGGAAATTTTCTGCGAGATCTTTATAAATACTAAGCATTAATAAGACTTCATCAAGCGCTTCTTTTTCTGTTGCATGAGCGGTATGCCCCTCTTGCCAAAAGAATTCTGATGTTCTTAAAAAAGCACGTGGGCGCATTTCCCATCTGACTACATTTGCCCACTGATTAATAAGTAACGGTAAATCACGATATGATTTAATCCACTGAGCAAACATATGATGCACAATGGTTTCAGATGTTGGTCGAACAACTAAAGGTTCAGCCAACAGTTTTCCGCCAGCATGAGTTACAACTGCAAGCTCAGGAGCAAATCCTTCAATATGATCAGCTTCTTTTTTTAAGAATGACTCTGGAATAAGTAAAGGAAACATGGCGTTTTTATGGCCGGTATCCTTTATTTTTTTATCAAGAATGTTTCGTATTGTTTCCCAAATATCACATCCGTATGGTCGAATAACTATGCACCCTCTTACAGGAGCATTATCAGCAAGTTCTGCTTGATGAATAATCTCTTGGTACCAATCGGAAAGATTAGTTTTTGGGTCAGGAAGTCTATTGCTCATAGGGCACTCTTAAATAAATGGGTCAAACGTTAACAATGAAAAAACAAAGTATAAGCTTATTGTTTGTTTTTGTAAAAAGAGAAATATAATTATGAGATAATAAGCCTAAAAAACACGCTGACTATTTGATAATTTTAACTTATTTTTTTTTAAAAGCTCATCTTTAGTGTGAGAATCATAGCCATGTTGTTTAAGAACTTTCTTGGTCCAAGACCATTGCTGATGAGCTGTAAAATCATCATTAAGCATCAAAAGCCTAAAAAGAGGTTTTGTTTTTAAAATAACCGCATGTTTTACCAAAGGATTCCAAAAAGTATCTTTCAAATTTGTAAATCCTTTAAAAAAATCTTTGCGCATAGTTGGTGTTGCCGTAAGCATAAAACGGGTAAAATCAGCGCACGTTTTTTTAGCTAATGGATAGTTTCCATCTAGTTGATACTGTTCAATTGTTTTAAGAACCATTTCAGCTGTATAGTTACTATATTCTTTTATGTACTGTTCTATTGGTAGAGGTTTTAAGAGATAAATACTTAAATGTTCTGTAATTATATTGACTGTTAGCTGCTTTAAGAACTTCATGTTCTTTTGCCACCGCCTGAATAGGCATTATCATAAAGATCATTGCAAAAAGTGTTAATTGGTATTTGTTATGCATTGTAAACTTCCTCTCATATCAATTACAAAATAGTGTGAAAATTATCGTAACAAAAAAATTAATCGTAACTATAGAGTTTTAGAAATTCGTATTTTTATGTACTATTATTGAATTATATTTTTTACGAAAGACAATGTATGAATGATTCAAACAGTACTTTGGCAAACCTTAAAAACAAAGTTGATCTTTTTTTAAAAGAACGTGATTGGCACCAATTTCATGATCCTCGAACTGATGTTATGGGGCTTTCAGTAGAAGTTGGCGAACTTATGGAACTTTTTTTGTATTATAAAGATTCGCATGAGGTTGTTACTGAAAAACGTGAACAAGTTGAAGATGAATTAGCAGATGTTTTTTATTGGGTTTTATGTTTTGCAAATACAACAGGAATAGATTTGGCTCAAGCGATGGAAAAGAAAATGCAAAAAAATGCGCTTAAATATCCTGTTGAAAAAGCTAAAGGCAGTCGAAAGAAATATACTGATCTATAAAAACTATAAAGACAGTTGGTATACTGCTTTGGTTAGTTCATTAAAAAAGGAGAACAATCATGCTACAAGCAATGCTAGGCTATTTATATGCTAATTGGGCACATTCAGGTCTTTTGGTAGCTTTTTATGCAACAGTAATTTTACTCTGTAATGTATCGACTATACCTTTTTTTATTTTTCTTGTTTGGATGCAATTTCCTGTTTATTTAATGCATGAATTTGAAGAACATGTTTATCCAGGAAATTTTCAATTTTTTTTTAACAGAGATGTTTTCAAAAGTTCAAACCCTGTTGTTCCTCTTAATTCGGAACGAATTTTTTGGATTAACATTCTTGCAGTGTGGGTTTTATTACCTGGAGCAGCTGTTCTTGCCCAACTTGTTAACCCTGCATTTGGAATATTACCACCTGTTTTTGGCCTTTTTAATGCTACAAGTCATATTCTGATATCAATGCGATTTAAAACATATAAGCCGGGTCTTTTAGCTTCTGTATTTTTAAACTACCCTACCGGTCTTTACACTCTCTATTACGCATCTCAACATGGAATTTTAAGCATAGAAAACTTACTGATAGCATTTTTAGTTTCTTTGATTGTGCACGCTGTAATCATTGTAAAAGCATTTCAATGGAACAAAAATAAGTAAGGTTTAGCGAGCAGCATCTTCTTCTTGAGAAGCAACAGTGGAATCATTTGTAACAATAATTCCATTTTGAAGCTCATCTTTGTAAAAAATATAAAGCCCAACACCAACAAGTACTGCTGTTACATAAAACCATGGACTAACTGTTTCTCCAAGCCAAAGCCATCCGAATATAACTGCAAAAAGAGGTGTGCTTGCTCCAAAAAATGACAATGTTGTAGTTGAATATTTATGCAGTAATTTTCCATATAAATTATAACAGATGATATTACCAATAAGAATCAGCAGTAAAAGTGATCGCACAAAAGGCACATTAGTCATAAGGGTGTTAACCGCTGGCCATGTTTCAAAAAAATATGAATGTACAAGAGCTATGCATCCTCCCAAAAACATACCTATTCCATTTACAAAAACATATGAGTGCTTGTAATCAGTAATGAGCTTTTTCATAAAAATCCATCCTGCACATGATGCTGTTACTGATAAAATTAAAAGTATTTCGGCATAGGTATTTTCGGTAACAGCTTCGTGAATAGATGGTTCTGTAATAAGTACTGGAATAAATGCTAAAAAGCCGATAGCAAGTCCTATCCATTTACGAATAGAAAGTATTTCTTTGAAAAAGAGATAGGCAAAAAGTGCCGTAATAAAAGGCGCTAAATTGTAAAGTAAAGAAACTTTTGCTCCGGTTAAGTACTGGAGTCCCACAAACTCTAAGACGTATGAGCCATAGATGTGAAAAAGTACAATACCAGCAAACCAAAAAAGCTCTTGTCGCTTGATAATAAGAGGTTCTTTTTTTCGTATTCTAACAAAAGCAAGCAATACTATTCCTGCAAGTATCATGCGAATACCAATAAAAAAAATAGGTGGAACGGCAAGGACCGCTTCACGTCCTAAGATAAATGTAGTTGCAAACAATGCATATAAAGTAAGTATTAATATCATACGAATATTCCTTTTTAACGAGCAGCATCCTGCTCTAATGATTCAACGATTTTTTGAACAGCATTACCACCAGATCCATTATTTAATTCATCACGGTAAAAAATATAAAGACCGACTGATGTTGCAAGTACTGTTCCAATAAAGAGTGGCCCAACTGTTTTACCGAGCCACAACCAGTCAATCAAAGCTGCAAAAAGTGGTGTTGTGCAGCCAAAGAATGAAACAGCCGTTGCTGAATAAGTCTGTAGTAATTTTCCATATAAGTTGTAAACAATAACATTTCCAATAAAAATACTTAAAAAGAGGATCATTAAAAAATAACTGTTTGTAAAAATGACATGTAAAACAGGCCATGGCTCAAGGTAATAGGAAGTGACTAATGAAAAAAGTCCTCCAAAAAACATTCCAAATCCATTTACAAAAACATAGGAGTAGTTCCATTCGGTTGTTATTTTTTTTAAGAAAATCCATCCAATAGAAAGTGCCACGACAGAAAGAAGTACTGAAAATTGAGCTAACATTTTAATAATGGGAGAAATTACAGTATCAGTTCCAGAAGAACTTTCTGTAATTGCCATTGGCAATGCTGCAAGAAATCCAATAAAAATTCCAATCCATTGTATCTTAGTAAGTTTTTCAGCAAGAAACATGTAGGCAAAGAGTGCTGTAATAAAAGGAGCTAAATTGTTAATTAAAGCAACATATGAACCTGATAAATAACTATAACTGACAAATTCAAGAACGTATGAAAAATAGATATGAAAAATTACAATCCCTATAAACCAGGGCCATTGCTTACGACTGATATAAAATGATTGTTTAGTACAAAATTTTACATATCCAAGAAGTAATACTCCGGCAATAATCATTCGAAAGCCAACAAAAAAGATCGGCGCAACAAGGGAAATTGCTTCTTTTCCTAAAATAAAAGTACTTGCAAAAAGTCCATATAAAACAAGTAACAATAGCATAGAATTCCTTAATGAATAAGACCTTCTTTATCTTCTTGTCGATAAAAGATAGAGAAAGCTATTATGAGGGTAATAAGTGCAAATCCAAATGGATAACCAATGTTTGTTCCATATAAAAAAAATCCCAGCGCAGAGGTTGTTACAGGAGTAACAAGAGTTGCAAAAGTGATAAGTGTTACAGGATATTTTTTTACAAGATATCCATATAAAGGCTGTGAAATAAGATTATGAGTAATAAATAAAAACAAAATAATTGGTAAAACAGTAGCTATATCAGTTACAGGTATCGGATTCCATGTTTCAAACAATAATGAAACGATAAGAGAAATAAGGCCGGCAAAAAAAAGCGCTACTCCCAAACTCATGTAAATAGAGCATTTATCAACATCAATTAATTTCTTAAGAAAAAATGTTCCAGTAACTGCAGAAATCACTGCTATAAACATGATAATGTAACCCACAATAAGTAATAAACAAGAGTTGTTTTCTACTCCATTTCCTAAATTACTAATAATTAAAGGAAGTACCCCAATAAACCCTAAACAAAGAGCAAACATTTTTTTGGTAGTAAATTTTTCTTTAAAAAAGAATGTTGCCATTAATGCGGCAATAAAAGGTGATAAACAAGCAATAAGCGCACCATGGGATGAAGGAATAAATTGTAGCGCTACAAAACGAAATGAATCCATTCCAAAATAGAAAAGAGCTATACCTGCAAATGTTGGCCAGTACTTGCGCTTAAAGGTAAAATTTTTCCTATCAAATAAGTAAACCCCAGCCAAAAATAAAAAACCAGCAGGCACAAGTCTCACTGCTGTTAAAAAAAATGGCGCACTATTAAGAACAGCTGTCTTACCAAGAGTAAATACCCCTGCCATAATAATGTACATAATAAGAAGATCTAACAAGTGATTACCCATCCTTTCGTTTTTAGAAAAATGAGTTCATAAGGTTTTAGCATACTACAAAGTAGTATAAACAACTAGAATTTATCAATTAAACTATAGACAAACACCATGGACTTCTTTTATTTTTAAAGCCTTAGTTTATCTCTAAATAATGTATAACAGGAGATAAAATGCTCACACACACCTCACACACACCTCACACACACCTCACACACACCTCACACACACCTCACACACACCTCACACACACCTCACACACCTCACACACACCTCACACACACCTCACAGTATTAACTGTTTTTTTATGTTTTATTGTTCAAACATCAAAAACAGTTAATCAATCAATCTTTTTTTCAGAACTCAATCAAACTTTTAAAGAAAATTACCTTATTCCTTTTTCTGGTAACTTAGTTCAAAATAAACAGTTTTCTGATTATGCCAGTGCTCTTTTTTATCCAGAGAATTTTCTATTTGAGGATGCTACTCAAAAAACAATTCGAGCAATAAAATCTTCCGCCCCTTCTTCTGTTCCTGGAGGCTTTAATTCATTTGGAAGAGGTATTGCTATTACTTCTAATCCTACATTAGAAAAATTATTTGATAATAGTTGGGTTGTTATATGTGGTTATGGATTTAATGTCGTCCCTACTGCTACTGGTTCTGCTACAACGGTCCAAGAAACTCAAACGTCATATGCTATAATTGGTCTTGGTAGATATAATTATATAACAGGTACATTAGACAGTTCATATGGAATAGGTAATCGTTCCTATACCATATTGCCAAGTGGTGCATTTCCTATGCGCGTTGTTATTCAGCCAGCTCCTATTCATAAACAAAAACCTTCAGAACAAAAAATTATTATTGCTGGATATACCTATCAATTAACCGATAACCTAATAAACAATAATCCTTACAGATTTCAACTTTTTGTTGCTCGCTATAATTGGGATGGAGCACTTGATACAACTTTTAATCCAAAAGGGACTATGCCGGGTATTGCTTTTATGAAATTGCCAAATTTTTCAGCAACTGCTTTTAATTCAAATGTTTCCAACCTTAATGCTGCCTATGCGAACACTCTGATAGAACTTTCACCTACTGCCTTTTTACCTTCTCAGGGATATGCTCTTGCTCTTGATTCAGAAAATAATGTTGTAGTGGTAGGCAATGCTAATGGAATGCTTCTTATTGCACGATACCTTGGAAATACTACAACAATAGATGGAATAACCCAAGATGCTGGTACTCTCGATACTACCTTTAATCCCAATGGATATTTGTATAATTTGACCAAAGCATTTTCAAAAACCAATTTTTTAACCGGTGTTATTACTGATCCTGCGACTAATAATCCTTTAAAAGGAACCCCGGGAGTTTTTATATGCTCTATTTTAGGCACACCAACATTTGGCAATCAGGGGCTTTGTGTTGCAGGAAATGATAACGCATATGCAGTAGATATTGATCACTTTGGAAATATCATTGTTGTTGGTTTTGGATATCAAGCATTACCTGGAAATCAAACAGGTGCTACAAAAGTAGTATTGATAAAAGTAACTTCAACTGGCAGATTTGATCATACTTTTGGGCCCTATACTAATGGAACTGTTATAACTTCTTTATTTGATAATGATACAAGAGCTTATAGTGTCGTTTTAAATAAAAACATAGCTGATCCTAATTATGGAAAAATTATTATTGCAGGGGGAGTAAAAGATGCATTTTTTAATTCGTATGTTCTTATTGGTCGTTATCTTTCAAATGGATATCCTGATAGTACATTTGGCCCAGGAACAGTAAATGGCAAAAGTGATCCTCAAGTAAAAGGGCTTGTGTTTATTCCAGTTCAAACAACATCAGCACCTGTTTCTACTCTTCTTACAAATTCAGGATTTGCTTTTACCAATCTTACTCAAAACCCTTCTGGTTTAAACATGACCATAGGTATAGATTTTCCTTCTATTTATTCAATTGCAACAGCTGTTAAACTTCAAAATGACGGTAAAATAGTATTTTGCGGATATAGTGTTGTTTCTACTGGAACAACTGTTCAAGGATTATCATCTAATTTTACTTCTACAAAGTTTTTAACAACAAACCCTATAACCTCTATGCTTTCAGGAAGGATTACACCAACAGGATCTTTAGACAAAACATTTAATGCTAAAAGTCTTCAACCTGGCATTACCATTATCCCAATACGTAACAATCATAGCTATGACGATCAAGCATACGATCTTGTTATAGAACCTGTTATTGGAATTCAAATTGTAGATGATAGAATTATTTTAGAAGGACAAAGCAAAAACAACAGTTTTAATTATTCAAATGATCCAACATCTCAAATTTATGCTTTTGCTGCAGCGCAATTATCCAAAAATGGTATTTTAAGTTATACAGCGACATTCAATTAACGACTACAATGAATAAAAACTTCTAAAACATAATGAGTAGTTTTCTCTAACTGTCACTACGACGTATCTCTTTGAGTGAAGTCGGGCTTAAACAGAGGAAAGTAAATATAAAAAACTATAAAAATAAATTATGATTTTTTCTCTGTTACGTTTGGAGCACCACGGTCAGTCGAGCGCCACACATTTTTTAAAAAATATGCTGGCTAACTCTTCTATCCCTCGTGATAACAGTGAGAAAAAAATCTGTTCTTAATGTAATTGTATTTATGTAAAAATAAATGTATACACACTTAGTGCAGTTAGCTCTCAAATGACTCATTTGAGAGTACATTCTGGAAAAATGTTAGATAACTTTTTCTTTTTTTTCTTCTGAATAAAACAATAAAAAAGCTACTGCAAGGGTAATACATGAAAAGATAAAAATCATATCAATCTGATATCCATAAAAAAACCAATTAAGTGCTGCAGTAA
>CANNMA010000016.1 GCA_947505805.1 bacterium | reverse complement strand
AATTTGATATAGATAAAAAATGATTATAAAATTTATGAATGGAGAAAAAACAATGAAGAACTGTTTATTTTTGATAGCCTTACTTTTTGCAGGAACAATGGTCTCTGCAGAACAATCGATACAATTTATTACCGAAGACCGCCAATTAACTATCAAATGTTCTGATGGAGAACTGATTACTGCGCCTGTTCAAATAATGGAGGCATTTGATTTTTTTGAAGGTTTTATTGAAACCTTTGACCATCCTGAAGCGCGCGTTACGCAATCTCAAGGAGAAAATTCTGTTTGCTCACTCAACGCAGAATCTCAATTTTGCTTACCCTGCACAGCAACTGTGTTTCGATTACTTATTGATCTTATTAAAACAACTACCGATCATCCTTTAGAATTGACTATTCAATTGGAATCTTTATCGCCGAGAGAACTTATCTCTTTAATTCGTGCTGTTAAGGTGCTTTGTCTGAAAGAACCTTTTCAGGCAAAATTAGAAGAACTGGTTAGTCCAATTTTAAAAAAACTTTCTTTCATAGTGAATTTACATAATATCGAGCTGGAAGAAATTATTGCTGATATGTATGAAATGAGTTGGCAAAATATTATTTTACCTGAAGCTCCAAAAGCGCTTTTAATGGAAGATTATTTAAAAGATGATTGTTCAAAATTATTTCTTATAAAAAAAGAGTGCTGCCAGACAACATTTCAATATTTTGAAAATTCTAGGGAGTTTTTTGTTTATGATGTACCTACTAATGAAAAAGGGAAGTACAAGCGTAGAAGTTTTTTTATCAAGCCTGATCAGCGATTATTTGAACCATCTGATTATTCTTCTAGAAATGGTATTGTTAATTTTAATTCTGAGAAAACACTTTGTGCGGTAGAGTGTGATTATAATGTTAAAGTTATTGATAAAAGTACTGGTGAAATAATTTTTTCTGTTGCTCATTCGAGTCGGATAGTGTCGATTGATTTTAGTCATAATGGAACGTTTCTTATGACTAGATCAGATGATGGCATCGTTAAAATTACTAATATTCAAAGTGGTGAAACAATAATTACAAGAGCTTGTCCGCTCCAGAACGTTTTTGTTTTAGAACCTATGAAAATTTTTACTTTTAGCTCAGATGAAAAATATGGTGTAGTTATAGTGGGTGAGTATGATAATCGCAAGATTGAAGTTATAAATCTTATAACAGGAATACTTTGTTATACTATTGATAATGCAAATGGCCTTAGAGAGATTGTTTTGTCACCCGATGGAACACTTTTTGCAGCTATGTATTATTCTGACGCAGTTAAAATTATTGAATTAGCAACTGGTCAAACTCTTTGCACTATTACTAGTTATGAATGTCAGAGGATGTTCGCTATTGGCTTTAGTTTTGATGGAGAATTACTTGTAATAAATAATTATTGCATTCCTGTATCGTGCATTAAAGCTTATACATTTTTTGAAAAACTTTTTCTGCAAACGCTTAAAGCTCAAAATCCTCATGTTACTGCTGATGAACTTCCTCAACACTTACAAGAAATTTTGACTACCATTCCGCATAGATTACAAAAAGAATTTATACGAAAGCCTACCCTTAAAGAAATGGTTACTAAAAAAGTAAAAAGTGCTTATGCCTATTTATCTTCTTTTCAGCCATTATTTTCAAAAAAACACAATCTAGAGAATCCATGCTGTTTACAAAATGACTGTCTTGTAGACTCACAAGCTAAAGCTGCTACAACACATGTTGAGCAAGCAATTGACGATAATTCAATTCCAATTGAAGACCGTTGTCCTTCTGGTGAGCATAATAAAAAACAAGGTTGTTGTGGATGTAGTTACGATGAATCTTACAAGAGCAAAGAAGGTGTTTTGTATGATGATTCTGGGTCAGAAGAAATTTTCTATAATTGTCAGTAAACAAGTATAAAATCTATGAATGGAGAGAAAATAATGAATAGCCGTTTACTTTTAATAGCGTTACTTTTTGCAGGAACAATGGTCTCTGCAGAACCATCGATACAATTTATTACTGAAGACTACCAATTAACTATCAAATGTTCTGATGGGCAAGTGATTACTGTGCCTGTTGAAATAATAAAAGAATTTGATTTTTTTAATCATTTTATTGATTTTTTTAATCATCCTGAAGCACGCATTACCCCCTACTTTGAAAAACATAATACAACATTTTCATTTAATGGGGATGGTCAATTTTGTTTAGGGTGCACAGCAAGGACCCTTCAGCTGCTTATTGATGTTATTACAACAACGACCGATCAGTCTCTAGAGCTTACTGGTCAATTGCAATCCTTATCCTCAAAAGATCTTGAATCATTGATTCGTGTTGCTAAAGTGCTTTGTGTTAAGCAGCGGTTTCTTGAAAAATTAGAAAAAATGCTTATTCCAATTTTTAGACATCCTAATTTTATCACAGCATTTTTAGATGACGTATATCTACAAGAAATCATGTACCATATAGATGAAATGAACTGGAAAAAACTTATTCTGTATCCGTTACATAGTATAGCAACTAACCATTATCCACTTTTAAAGACTGCTCATAGTGCTCTACTTTCTCAATCTCCAATCAGTCAAGATAAAACGGTGGTTGTTGTTAGGCCAGATTATAATAAGGTCATAGTTACTGATAGTAAGACTGGAACTATACTGTGCTCTGTTAATCATGCTTATAAAATTAATAAAATTGTTTTTAATTTTGATGAAAGTCTTCTTGCTACTTGTTCATGGGATAAAACAGCCAAAATTACTGATGTTATAACTGGCCAAACAATCTGGACTATTAATCATGATAACTGTGTCAATGCAATAGCTTTTACGAGTAATGGGAAATTTTTTGCAATCAGTTCTGATCGCATTGTTAACATTATTGATACGGTAACAGGTGAAACACTTTATACTAGTACTCATGCTGATTATGTGAGCTCTATAGCGTTTAGTCATGATGGTACACTTCTTGCGACAGGATCTTATGATAAATCAGTTAAAATTATATGTATGAAAACTGGTCAAACTATTTGTATTATTAATCATGCTCATCAAGTCGATTCTGTTGCTTTTATCGATGCCGAAACGTTATCGGTTGATGGTTATAGTATTCCTGTAGCACATATTAAACCGCTGTGTCGACCAATAGAGAATGCTCTTATTCAGGCACTTGAAGCTCAAAGCCCTCGCTTAAGATTTGAACAGCTTTCTGGCAATTTACAAAAAATCTTGCGTACTTTTCCTGATGAATTGCAGGCAAAACTCATAAAAAAACAGACTGGTATGGAATGTTTTTTAAAAAAAATAAAAGAAGCATTAAAACATTCTTAAATTTTATTTGAGCACTAAAGAATGGATAGTTACAAAAATGTTACGTTAGTCAGCTGATGTAAACGCATTTGGAATATAGGTAATGGGTGCGTCATTTCCATTTATAAGCGCCACGTCAAATCGATAAATACAATCACTCAGAGAATACTTTTTTGTGCTGTGCGCTAAAAAGTATTGAGCGGTATGGATTATTTTCAATTGCTTTGAGTAGGTGACTACCTCAGAAAGATTATCAGTTTTAAGAGAGCGAGCTTTAACTTCTACAAAAATAAGAAGTTTGCTTTTGGTAGCGATGATATCGATTTCTCCACCGCGTAACCTGAAATTACGAGCTACTATTAAAAAACCTTGAGACTGAAGATGTTGAGCAACTCGATCTTCACCGAGCGCTCCTAGAGACTGCGTCATAGGTTAAAACAGTGAAATATAAGGTTTGCCTTTTTTTCCTTGAGCCATTTGAGTTCCTGCATAGTCTGGAAATTTTTGAGCAAGTTTTTCAGATAATTCTGCAACCTTAACAAGATCATTTTTTGCTTGAGCGACACGAAGTTCGCAATTTACTATTCCAGGCTCTAGATCAGGTCTTTTTGAAAGAAAGTTTGTTTTGATAGTGTCAAGACGAACTTCAGCAGCTTTAAAGCTTTTCTTTTTTAAATAATAATCAAATACGGTAACATCATGTTTGTACAATTGACTGATACAGTCATGTTTAATTGCTTCAACATAGGGAGCATATTGTTTTACAAAGGTACCTTGTTTTTCTAAAAAAAGATCCGCTAAATTTTTTGTTTTTAAAGTCATCGTTTGATCACGGTCATCTTCTAATCTTAAAGAATTGCTACTCAAAAGTTGTTTGTATTCAGCATAAGCAGCAGTTTTTTTGTCTCCGGGATAGAGTGAAATATATTCTTCATATAATTTTGCAGCCATTTTCAAATTACCTTGTTGAAAGTACACATCTGCTATTTCTAATTTAATGGTTTTACCGACTGTTGAGCTTTGAGTTACTTTAATGATTTGTCGTAAATAGATTAAAACATCATCATATTCTTTGAGCCTTAAGCAAATATTTGCAGCTTCACGTAAATCTTGCTCAAGCATTTCCTTAACTATTTTACCGCTTGTTAACAGTCCGAGTTTTTTCTTAAGTTGTTTTTTTTCATCATGAGCAAGTGGTTTTGTGTCTAAAAAAGTTGGTGCTTGAATAGTTACACTTTTATTGAAAATATCGTTGGCGCCGTGAGCGGAAACCGTTATCATTTCTGGTATACTGTGCATCTCTGTATGAGTTGCTGTAAGAAAACTTGGGAGGGCTGTTGAAAATAAAGAAAGAGCGAGCATTATCAAAAACTGATACATAAAAGGTCCTTCTGTGAGTGATACATTATGATTAAGAAGATATTTTTGCAGGATAGCATAGAGCTTTTTCAGGCGCAAGGCAAAGGAACCTATCAACATTTTACCGAGTCTGCTATCTTTCCAAGGAAACAGGCCTAAATAAATCAGAATATAGCTGGATAGGATACACGATGATCAAAAAAACAGTTAGTCACATTTTAGTGGAAGACGGTGTTTTAACCGCTCTAGCCTTACAAGAATATGAACAAATAGCTTTAAAAGAAAAAATTCCTCTTATTCGTTATTTGCAAGAAAAAAAGCTTATTACACCAGAAGCTCTTGCTCGTGCTTACGCAAAACAGTCTGAACTCCCTTATCTTGAAAAAATATCTGATGAAATGGCAGATCCTTTATTACTTGCAAAGATCCCGCTTAAGTTTTTACGAGAAAATGCAATTATTCCCCTTAAAGGTAAGCAAGGCCCGCTTATAGCTGTTTCAAATCCTATCCAGTTTCAGACAATTGATGAGCTTACTATGCTCTTTGGCAACCAAACATCTACTGTTGTTGCTTCTGCAAAAACAATTATCGATGCCCTGAATCATTATTATCCACTTGAAGGCACTGATCAAATGATGGAAGATCTTGAAGAAGAATCTGATGTAGCGGGGCTTACTTTTGGAGAAATTGATGAACGAGATATTTTAACAAGTGCAAATGACGCTCCTATTATAAAATTAGTAAATTATGTTCTTTTTCAAGCGGTAAAAATGGACGCTTCTGATATTCATATTGAGCCAGAAGAAAAAGAAATTCGAGTCCGGTATCGTATCGATGGGATTATGCATCAATTTATGACGATGCCAAAACGGATACAAGGTGCGGTTATTTCTCGTATAAAAATTATGTCCAATATGAACATTGCAGAAAAAAGAAAACCTCAAGATGGTCGTATAGAAATACGTGTTGCAGATAAGCGATTTGATATTCGTGTTAATCTTTTACCTGTTATTTTTGGAGAAAAAGTTGTAATGCGTCTTTTGGATAAAGAAAAAGGATTTGCAGCACTTGAAAAACTGGGATTTAGCTCTCATGATTTTGATTTAATTATTAAAATTATTAGTAAACCAAATGGGATTATATTCGTTTCAGGTCCAACCGGTTCTGGTAAAACAACTACGTTATATTCAATTTTAAGTCGACTCAATAAACCAACCGTAAACATTGTTACTGTTGAAGATCCTGTTGAGTATCAACTGCAAGGCATTTCACAAGTTCAGGTTAATGAAAAAGCAAATGTAACCTTTGCAACCGCTTTAAGGGCGATACTGCGACAAGATCCTGATATCGTAATGATTGGTGAAACTCGTGATAGTGAAACTGCTCAAATTGCTATTCAGGCAGCTCTTACGGGTCATTTGGTACTCAGTACCATTCATACAAATAGTGCTCCTGCAACTATTACCCGTCTTATTGATATGGGGATTGAATCATTTTTAATTGCATCATCAATTGTTGGTGTTATTGGACAGCGACTTGTTCGTAAATTATGTCAATCATGCAAAGAAGCTTATACTCCTTCTACTGAGCTTTTGAGAACATTAAATATGAAAACTGATAGCAAAGTAACTTTTTATCGACCTAAAGGGTGTGTTGATTGTGCTAATCTTGGCTACAAAGGGCGATTATCAATTTTTGAAATTATGATCATGACCGATGAAATTTCTCGACTTACTATGGAGCGGGGAGCAACAACTGTTATTAGAAAACAAGCAGTTAAAGATGGTATGACTCTTCTTATTCAAGATGGTATTCGAAAAGTTGAATTAGCCCTTACGAGTATTGAAGAAGTACTTTCTGTAGCGACTGCTTATGATGAAGGCCTTGATCAATAATACTATATGTAATGAAAGAATGAACCACCATGAACCTTCGCCATCTCCTTAAGCTTGCTGCATCGCTTACTTTTATCTTCGTTCTTTCATTAGCTGTCTTAGGTCACAGTAAAAAACTAAAATCTCTTATTCATCAAACTATTACCGTTGCTCTCAAAAAAGATTTTCAGGTAGATTTTTCAGGAGATTTAGTACAGCTTTCACCACTTTTTCTTTCTGCAACTTATAATAGTATTTCTCTTAGTCCTTGTAATCATAATGAAGGTTGGAATTATCATATAAAAAGTATAAAAATCACTGCTTCGTTATTGCATTTTATACTGCATGGATCGTTTAAAATAGATGCGACTGTTAGAGGGAGTTCTTTATTTTCAGAAAAAAAGGGCCTTCAGCTTGGGATTGCTACATTCATTACAAGATGTATCGATGGTTCGCAATCGAAGATACCAATCACACTTGGAACTATTCGTACCTTTCAGAGCACCTGTACCATTCTGGATATTCAAGAAGACCTTTCAATATTTTTTTCATGGAATAATACTTTTGAACAAGGAAATTCAGATACCAATCTAAATCTTTTTTTGACCGATGGAGCAATCACATTCAAAGGACACACTTTATTACAAGCAATGCAAGGCAAAGTAATTGCTCAACTGAATGTAGAAAAAGAAATTAATGTAGAGATTGATGTATCATTGAACCTTCCTTTTTTGCCGACGTTAACAGAACAACGTTGTTTAGTATCAGGAGTATGGAATAATAAAAAAGGAACAATTACTTGTCGTAATGAAGAAGAAACTTTTTCTTGTAAGGTAGCTGATTTTCAAATTGTAGATGAAAAATTAACTATAGATGCAACTGTATCTTTACCTATTTCCTATCTAAGTGCAGCGCTTGGAAGCTCATCAGACTATACGAAAGGAACTTGTCTTTTAACTATGACGGGGACTATTCCAGACAATGCTTTAATAACGGTAACCTGCGATAGGCCTTCCTACGGTCATTATGCTTTGAGTAGCTTGCAAGCAACAGGAAAGCTTAATAACAATGAACTTAATGGAACAATCACAGCTGATTATTTTGGAACGATTGGAACCGGTAGCTGGTCATGGAATAATGAAAATAAAACTGTTACAGCATCATTTAGTCCTTTAAAAGAATATTCTCTTGGCTCAACTGATTGGATACTTACTAAAGAAAAATCTCTTATATCAGCATTAATTTCAAAAGATGGTTCTATAGATTTTGTCAGTACTACAACTCTTACTCATAAAACAACTGGGACTGAATGTTTTTGTACTTTGCAAGCATGTCATACTCATCAGCACACAGCTATTTCAGGGGCAGTTCAATCATCAGATGCACACTATGCTCTTAGGTTTAAAGATGACCCATTTTTAATGACTATTATTGAGAAAAAAGAAACATTAGAACATGAAATTTTTACTCTAAAAGGAATGAGTGATACTTTTTCTGGAACAGTTGATGGTCTTATAATCCAAAAGCTTTGCCATGAATTTTCACCTTTAACGCTTTTTGGTAAAGCTCTTTTTGAATTTGATGGAAGTTGGAAAAATAAATCATTTATCACCGGTTCTTTTTGGACACATGATGCCAGTTTAAGAATTCCGCATATTTATAATTTTATGCATACGCTTTCTGTAGACTTTGAAATGAATTTTTTTGATCTTGAACTCAAACTAAAAAATGTAGAACTATTATTTCAAAAAGGATCAATCACGAGCAAAGCAGTATCATGTGGCTTTAAAAGATCAGAAAATGATTGGTGGATTCATGCTCCTATTGTTATTTCTGAATACTTTCTTAACTGGTCAAAAGATCTATATGCAGAAATTTCAGGGGCGCTCATTTTAAAAAAAATTATTCATAAAGTACCAGAGCTTTCAGGTTTTATTATCATTAATAAAGCAACGTTACGTGATAATATTTTTTCCCCAAAAACTCAACAGGCTCTTGCGGACTCTTTCTCTTCATCGGGAAATACCAATATTACTATTGATTTAGCCCTTTCAACGCAATCTCCTATTTCAGTAAAGACAAGCCAGATGGAAACAAAAGCACATTTGCAACTTGAGTGTATAGCTAAAAATCACAGTCCTGAACTGCGCGGAGAAATTGCACTTACAGGGGGGGTAATTCATTTTCCTGCTTATTCTCTTCCTTTATTAAAAGGATCGATTTCATTTTCTGAAGATCATCCACAAGATCCGTTTATTGAAATTATTGGACAAGGTCGCATTAAAAAATATTTAGTTACCCTTGCTGTTGGGGGTACTTCAGAAGAGCCTCATATTTTATTTGATTCTGTTCCTGCTCTTTCACAAGAACAGATTATGATGTTATTGGTGGCTGGTAGCGAAGAAGAGTCACTTAATATTGTGGCACCTGCACTCATTATGCGAAATGTAGAAAATCTTATATTTGGTTCACCCACACGACTTAGAAATGATTATTTGCTTCAGCCTCTTAAAAAAATCAGTTTTTTACCACGATTTACTGATCAAACGGGACGTGGTGGATTTAAAGCTGCTCTAGAAATTGAAGTGAGTAAAAGGCTCAGGGCTGTTATAGAAAAAAACTTTAGTTTAACAGAAGATGTTTCTTTTGAAGTTGAATATCTCTTAACGGATGATGTATGTTTGCGAGCAACTCGTGATGAACGGGGAGATCTAGGCGCAGGACTTGAAATGAGGTTTAAGTTTTAAAAATCTTTAGGAGAGATATGAAAAGTAAAAAGACCTTTATCAGTATAAAATTAGTAACATTTGTTTTACTTTCATCATGGATTATTGCATTTGCCCACCCACAGGTAACTCTTGATGATGTTCGCAAACATCTTGAAAAAAGAACTGAATTGGACATTTTATTATTTGCTCCTGATCAAGCAAAAACATACAAAGAGATTCTGTTATGGCTTATGGAAACAACTGATTTTCAAATTCAAGCAGCACTCTATAGATTAACAGATCGAGATGTTATGAACGGTCTTTCGGCTGCTTATAAGCGAGGGGTAAAGGTTGAGATAGTATTTGATCCTGGTGCTGCAACTTCAGGTAATTATAGCCTTGGCCTTACGCTCTGCAAAGCGGGTGTGCCAACCTACGTTTATCAACCTCACGGACTAAGTATTGCAAAAGCATATCCATCAATTATGCATCACAAAACATTTATTTTTACGAATAAAAAAAATCGTCAGCCTATTGTTGCTTATGGTTCATTAAATCCAACAGGTGCTGGCTTTAATGGAAATGAAGAAGCTATGCAAATACGCAATAAAGATCATATTGTAGGTGGTTTTAAAGAACAGTTTCAAAATCTTAAAGAACGATCCAGATTTATGGACGAAAATCAAGCAAAGCAACTTTCTGGACAAAAAAGCTCAATGGCGTTCATTGATAGTATTTTAAAAAGCACCCCAATATTACGAAGAATGTTGCACCGATAATAAAAATTATTTTTTCTGACTATGAAGTGTATTAAGTAGTTCTTTAAAATCATTTGGAACATTCTGTAAAAATTCATAAGACGTATCGTTATACCTAAATTGTAGCTTGTAAGCATGGAGTGCCTGACGACCAATAAGCAAAGATCGTGATCCATAAATTATATCACCTAAAAGAGGATGGCCAATTGCATTAAAGTGAACTCTAATTTGATGTGTTCTGCCAGTCTGAGGGCGAACTTCAACAAGAGAAGCGTCTTCAAAATATTCAACAACAGTATAGTCGGTATGAGATTCTCGGCCTGACCCTTGTGTGGTCATCTTATTTCTAACGGTAGGGTGACGAGAAATTTCATAGCTCATAGAACCTTCTTTTTCTGGATGGCCTTTAACAACTGCTAGATAGGTTTTTTTAATAGTTCGATCTTTAAAAAATCCACTAAATGCGGCAAAGGCGGGTTGTGTTAATGGAATTACCATTAATCCGGAAGTATCTTTATCAAGTCTATGTACAATTCCAGGACGGTCATCATAGCCAACAGTTTTTATATTTGAAAAAGTTGCTTGAACCCATTCAACAAGAGTTACTGCGGTATGTTTTGAATCAGGCGCATGCACAATAACCCCAGCAGGTTTATTAATAATGGCAAAGTCTTTTTCTTGATGAACAATGGTTATTCCTAAATGAGCAACAAGATCTTTATTAAGTTCAATTTTTTTTTCTTCTGAAGGGAAGCTTACAACAACAGCGTCTCCTTCCTTTAAGACTAATCCTGGTTTTTTAACGATTACTCCCTTAATGGTTACTAGGCCATCTTCAATTACTTTTTTAAAGAAACTGCGGGAATATAAAGGAAACTGGTAGGTGAAAAAAACATCAAGACGAAGACCTTTTTGATTGGGCTCTACAAGAAAGGTATATGATGAACCGTGTTCTATGCGCTTTTCAGTAGTCATGAAGTCTCCTTTTGGGGCTTTTTTATTTTTCAGTTTATCAAAAAGATGTGAAAAATAGAGTATTTAATGAGAGTAAAAAGAGCTTTGAGCAAAGTCAAATGGACAATCAAAATGTATTTGGTTAAGGTGAGAAGAGATAGGTAGAATCAAAAAATGGCAACCATCCTCAGTCAAAATGGCATAGTGCAAGAAGGAGATAAGTATGATTCCAGAAAAATTATTTAGTGAGATCAGAGATCATATCAAAGATGTTATGTCTCAACGGTCTGCTCTTGGAGCATCATTATGGCAAGAACTTATTAAATTACATCCTGCTGATATAGCATCATTTTTTTCAGAGCTCCCAGAAGAACAATTTAAAAAGCTTTTTGTAGAGCTTCCTTCTGAAATTAGTTGTAGTGTTTTTAGAGAATTTTCAGAGTCCATGCAATCTCTTGCTCTTTCTTTTTTAAATGATACTCAACGGAGTGGAGTGCTTGCTTGTCTGACAACTGATGAATTGACCGATCTTTTTGAAAACTTATCTGATGAAGATTTAAAACGATATCTCAACTTGCTTCATAAAACTGATCGTGAAAAAGTACTTTCTCTGCTTAAGTTTGATCCTCAATCTGCAGGTGGTATCATGGATACCGATGTTATTCCATTAAGTGACCAATTTACCGTTCAAAAAAGCATTCATCTTATTCAACGATTACAGGTCCATAAAGAACTTCATAGAAAATTGTTTGTTATCAATAAAGAAAAACAGTTGGTTGGTTTTATTTATTTAGAAGAGCTTGTTTTGCAAAAACCGGAAACATCACTTCAGTCATTTATGCACCAAAATGAGTTTGTGGTTCAAGCAGAAGAAGATCAACAATCAATTGCGCAGCGTATGATGCATTATAATTTGAATATTGTTCCTGTCGTAGGAGAAAATAATTTTTTTCTCGGAGTAATTCCAAGCACAACTCTCGTTGATATTATTGAAGAAGAAAGCGCAGAAGACGTCTATCGTATGTCTGCTATGAGCCCTATCAAAGGAACTTACTTAGAAACTCCCTTTTTTACACAACTGTATCAACGTGCTTATATCCTTATCGCCTTGATGCTTGCTCAATCTGTTTCCAGTGCGATTTTAAAAACAAATAAAACATTGCTTGCTGGAGTTGCAGGAGGAATTCTTTTGCAATTTGTAACAATGCTTATCAGTACCGGTGGAAATGCCTCGAGCCAAACATCAGCTGTAATTATTCAAGGTATGGCATCAGGTGAAATAAACGATTCTAATGTACGAAGATTTTTTAGAAGAGAATTTGCCCTTGCGGGGGGCATTGCGGTAATTTTAGGAATAACTGCCTTTAGTCGAGTCTATATAACCAACAGACATCTTTTAGGAAGCATCGCAGTAGGGTGCTCTGTACTTTGTATTGTCCTTGTTTCCATTTTTATCGGTAGTACTATTCCCGTTTTACTTCGTCGCTTAAACATTGATCCAGCTTATTGGGCAGGTCCGGTGCTTGCGACTGTCATGGATATTCTGGGACTTTTCATTTATTGTACCATTGCGCATGCGATTTTTAGCTATTTTACTAACTTTTCTTGACAAATTGATCATTGATTTGTACCTTTAGAGAACTCTTTTGTAACTCAAAAAGTTTCATAAGAGCCGCTAGCTCAGTCGGTAGAGCAACAGCCTTTTAAGCTGTGGGTCGTTGGTTCGAATCCAACGCGGCTCACCAGGGGTCCCCATCGTCCAGTGGCCTAGGACATTGCCCTTTCACGGCAAAAACAGGAGTTCGAATCTCCTTGGGGATGCCATCTTTCCAGCCTTTCTCAATTTCAAAAAGCCAAAAAGCTTTTTCCGGATGTTCAGTTTTTCAAATTTGAGCACCAATTTATTAGTATGACCTTAAACCTATCAGACGGTAACGTAATACTTTTCTAATGGTCATACCTAAACCATTGCCATTTTTTTCTTTTTTTGTATTAACTAATAGTTATTTTCACTACTTTAAAAAAGGAGAATCAAAAATGACAAACAATCAAAAAGGATTAGTACTTATTGGAATTGGACTTTTATTGCTTCTTGCAAACGGCTGGGTAACTGTTCGCTTACTCACGCTGGGTCTTTCACTTGTTGTTATTAACTATGGCCTTCTTAAAATGGGCAAACCTTCTTTGATCGATTCAATTCGACAACTACTTGGTATGCTCAAATTTTGGTAACTAAAAAATAGAAGGAGAAAAAATTGACTGATACTTTCAAAGGTTCTTTGTTTATTGGCTTTGGTCTTTTTCTTGTTGTAGTCGCATTCTGGGCTGCAATAACTGAAAGGAAAAATATTGGTGTTTTTGCTTTTTTACTTTCAGTTATCACTATTAACTATGGAAGACATGTATCAGGCGATACTACAATTATTGACTTAATCGGGCAACTGCCCTCAATCTTAAAATCCTCATAATTATTTATTACGGTAGAATTAATAACCCCTTTTTTAGGAGTACGTATAATGGCTCAATTTTCAATCAGAGAAGCGTTAAGCTTTTCATTCCAAACCTATAGACAACATGTTGTGGTCTTGCTTGTTGCAGGATGTTTAGTGGGTGGGTCTCTTTTGTTATGGCAAGAAGGTCCTTCGTTTGTGGCAAAAAAATTAGGTGTTTATATGCCTTTAATGCCTCATGAACCACTTAATATTCCAAGCGGAACTGAACAATCTGAAATGGCTATTAACAGAATTCATGATGTTACACAAAGACTTTCTATGCATCTTCAATCAGCACCTAAACATTTATTGCTTTTGGTACTTTTGGTAGCAATTCTTCTTCTATGCCTTCATGTATTTTGCACTATGGCATTAATCAGAGTGTGTTTAAGTTTGGCAACAACTAAAAAGGCTTCTATTAATGATTTATTTAAATCAGAAAGAATTGGAACTGCAATTGGGGCGTTTGCGCTTTTCACACTTTATTTTATGTGTGTTGTTTTAGGAGCATCACTTTTAACTGTTCCTGTTATTCTTGTGCTTAAAGCAGTTGCTGGTATTAGAACGGCAGCTGTTGTTGGAATGCTTTCATGGGCAATCTTTTTTGTTGGAGTAGCATTCTGGACTGTAGGCTATCTTTTCTTTCCATTTGTTGTTGTTGATAATCTAAAAGCTGGTGCGCGTAAAGCTCTTTCAATAAGCCAAACGATTACTACAGGTTTACGACTTCCTTTAGTTGGAGCAGTTATTGTTGCAAGTATTCTTTTTGGTCTTATTACTTCTGGTATTTTCATTCTTCTTGGAATGATTGGTATGCAAGGTATGATGAATCTACGTTTAGCATGTGCTGCTGCTGTTACATCTCCATTTTGGTTTTTATACCTTGGCTCAATCTATACAGTAATCAAAGGTAAATAAAAAAATTATTTTTTAAATCTACCTAATGGGTGCCTTACTTATTGTAGGGCGCCCATTTTTTTATAGGTCTATACGATTCTTTTAAATTTTTTTTCAATTTCATAGGTATTCAGTAGCCATTGTGTTGGTCGGCCATGAGGGCAAGAAAAGCGTGATTCTGTCAATTCAAGATCTTGTAAAAGTTGTATCATTTCTTGGTGAGATAAACTATCTCCTGCTTTAACCGCGGCTTTACAAGCAAGCTGAGCCCGCATTTTTTCAGTAATAGTTTTAAATAATTGTTCTACTGGTAATGATTCACTTTCTTTTATCCAGTTGACTACTTGCTCTATAAATTCTTGCAATTGTAGGTGTTTGGCATAAACAGGAACTGAAGTAATTCGAATGTGATCTTGACCATACTGTTCGATATATATGCCAACATTTTTAAAAAGATGTTCATGTTCAAAGAGTCGAAGAACATCGTTGTTTAAAAGATGCACAACGGGAGGGAAAAGTAATCCAACTGTTTCTATAGTTCCAAATTTTGTTTTGAATCGCTCATATAAAATACGTTCATGTGCTGCGTGCTGATCAATGAGGAGCATTCCACTAGGATGTTCAAGTAAAATATACGTTGTATGGAGCTGTCCAATAATCTGATACGGTTCTTTTTTTACTACATCATGGAAAACAGTTTTTTCTGTGTTAAATGGTTCAGTAAAAACTTCATTTTGATTTGAAAATGTTTCATGTTCAAGCTGAGTTTTATAGTTTGAGCTATCAGCTTCTGTAGTTTCTATGAAAGGAGTTTTAGTTGGAGCTAATGAAATACGTTCAGTGCTTTTAAAAAGCTGCATATCTGGAAAAAAACATTCATCTTTTTGAAAAAAAGAAGTAGAAGATTGAGTTGCTGTTACAAAATTTTGAACTGGTTTTTGCGTAGCATGTAAAACATTAATTTCCAGTGTGTTTTTTACTGCTTTTGTTACCGCATCTTGTACAAGATGCGGATGCAAAAAGAGAACTTCTTCTTTTTTAGGATGAATATTTATATCGATTTGATGAGGATCAATGGTCAGTTGAATAATAGCAAATGGATATTTATCAGAAGGAAGAACTCCTGCATATCCTTTCATAACAGCACGAGCAAGTTGGTAATTTTTTACAAGTCGATTATTTACAAAAAAGAATAATCCTGAACGATCATAGCGACTATAGTGTGGATTACTAATAATCCCTTCAATGACCATATCTTTTTGTGTTGTTGAACTTAATTCTAACTGATGGCTATTGATGCTTTGATCAAAGAGCTGATGAATACGTTGTGAAAGTAGTTCAACAGGAGGACAATTGTAAACCTGAATTTCGTTATGGAGAAGAAGAAAATGAATAGATCGATATGAAACACAAAAAGCTTTAAATAGAGCTATAATTTGGTTCCATTCAGTAGCTGTTGTTTTTAAGAATTTTTTACGAACTGGAATGTTATAAAAAAGATCTTTTACTACAATGGTCGTTCCCACAACAGCACTTACGATTGTTGATTTCAGTACTTTTCCTTCTTCAATTTGAAGAGATATGCCTTCTAAAGAATGTTGCATTTTAGTAGTTAGCGTAACTTTTGCTACTCCACAAACGCTTGCAAGAGCTTCTCCACGAAAACCAAATGTATTGACTGTAATCAGATCATCAAATCGAAAAATTTTACTGGTTGCATGACGTTCAAAACAAAGATGAGCATCTTTTTCGGTCATGCCACTGCCATTATCGGTAATCTGAATAAGAGTTTTTCCTCCATCAATCACTGAAAGTTCAATACGTGTTGCTCCTGCATCAATACTATTTTCTATTAATTCTTTAATAATATTGGCAGGTCGCTCAATAACTTCACCAGCTGCAACTTTTTGAGCATCTTCTGGAGATAAAAAATGAATGGGCATGTATGTTAGTCTTTCTTACCATCCACAAACAACGCGATCTCTTCCGGCACTGTCGGGAATAATCTTTACTGTACCAAAACCTCCATCTATAAACAATTTTTGTACATTTTGACCTTGGTCATATCCAATTTCCATAACCAATCTTGGAAATCCATGCTGGGTTAAAAGTGATTGTTTATGAAGATAGGTAGGAGCCTGTGCAACAATTGACTGAATAATATCAAGGCCATTATTACCTGCAACAAGGGCTCCTCTATCTTCCCATTGGGTGACATTAGGAGAGAGATTATGCCATGCTTCAGGGCTTACATAAGGGGGGTTAGAAACAATGAGATCGAATTGTGGTTCTTGATTAAGAAGTGTAAATAAATCTGATTTTAAAAATAAAATATTGGAAATATTATTGTGCACAGCATTTCTTTTAGCAAGACTTAAAGCAGTATCTGCTATATCAATTGCTACAACGCTACTTTTAGGGAATGATTGAGCGAGCCATAATCCAAGACAGCCTGAACCGGTACACATATCAAGAATACGTAGTGGTGCTTGGTAAAGAGGGGAAAGTGTATTAATAATTGATGCACACCATTCTTCTGTTTCTGGACGAGGTATAAGAGTTGGAGCTTCAATTAAAAGATCTAAAGAACCAAAAGGTACTGATCCTAATAAATATTGAAGGGGATATTTTTCTTGAACATGTAAACGAATCCACTCTGCAAGTTGAGCTTGTTGACCTTCAGAAAGAGTGATAAAAATATCAACAATAAGACGAGTTTTATTTTTTTTTGTGATTCCCTCAAGAAGCCACCATGCAACTGTTTCTGCATGAGAGTTACTGTCATAAAGAGGCGCAAGGTGAACTGCAATATCATGTATGAGGGTACGGATAGGACGAGTAAGCATACTTTTTATTTTTCGGTAAAAGATGGAAAAAGTTCATTACCAACATACTAAAAAGAGATAGTAATAAAAAGTTACTGCTTATGAGATTTTTTGTGATTATTAAATGATGAAGACCACATAAATTTTTGACCGCAGGTTTCAACTTCACATGTATAAGGCTTTTCACTAGTATGAAGTCGTTTATGTTTTGCTAACGGTGAAGGATCTGAAAAAGTTTTACCACAACCTTCAAATGTGCAGACATAAGGTCTTTGACCGGTATGAATAAGCGCATGTCTTTTCAAGGATGGACGCATTGTAAAAGATTTACCACAGCCTACTAATGGGCAGAGATACTTTTTATGGTTTAAGTTTGCTTGAATGCTGGCAGAAGGTTTTTGTTGAATAGAAGTAATAGTATGACCAGAAAATAGGTTTGCATTTACACCTATGTAGAGTAAAGCCGGAACTTCTTCTTGCCTTGCGCCTACATATGGTAAAGTTGAAATTTTTTCTTGAAAGTTAAAATCGGTCTGATTTAGGGGCTGTAGTGCAGGTATTTTTTCTAGCTCTTCTGCGGCTATTGCAAGAGCTAGAAGAGGATTATTTTTTTGAGCATCAAAATCTTCTGATGCACTGTATAACAACACTTGACTAAAGCATAAGCTTACTATTGATAGATTTTTTATTATTTTTTTCATTTTTAACCCTTTAGGTTTTTATCTATTTTGCTTGTTTATTTTGTTATTTTTTAATAAAGATAAAAAGTTATTTTTTAAAGTATAATATAATTTGATATTACAGATAGTTAAAAAAATATCAATTAAAAAGAAAAAAACTATAGATTTTAATCTGAGCATATTTATTCAAATAAGCTTAAATATAATTGGGAGTTATCCTTCTAGAAAGTCTTTTTTTAGCTTAAAAGGTAATGCCGTTGATTATTATTTGTTTTTTGAAAATTATATTGAAATGCATAGATAAAAACGTATAATGCATGCGTTTATAATGTTTTTTATAGGGGGATGTAATGGAAAAAAAATCGAATGACCTATGCAATCAAAAAAAATCTATTCAATCAAAAAAATGGATGCGCAGCTTTTTAGCAATTACTTTTATGCTTCAGGCGGCTCATGAATCTGCTCCAGAAAAAAAAATAAATATGTATTCTCCGGCAGATGAAAAAATTCTTTTAAGGGATCTAGGGATAGCATGTTATTATGGACGGGTTGATCAAGTAAATCGGATGATTACTTATTTTCCTAATTTGAATCTTAATAGTGATAATTTTTTTATAACTCCTCCTTTGATATCTGTTATTAAATCTCCTATCAGTAATTTCAATAATAAATATTTTATAATTCAATTGTTGTTGAATGGAGGGGTAGATACTGAAAAAAAATATCAAGGTAATTATCCCATTCATATAGCTTTAGAAAATGATTTTTCTGTGGTGGAAGTTTTGCTTACTCGATGTGATTCGAATAAAAAAAATAAATGTGGGCAAACGCCAGTAGCTTTTTTGTTATCTAGAATGGCTATGTTATCAAAAGAGTCCGGCGAATATACAACTATGAAAAGACTTATTCATGCATTAATAGAAAAGCATGGGGGTTATTTTGAGTGGGGTCAGCATATTTTTCCTGAGATGTTGCTTGCTACTATTGGTGATTCTTCTTTGAATCATCTTATGATTTTGGCTGAAAGAAATAAGCAATCAAAAGAAGAAACTTTTTATTCTTTTGATGATCATACTAATTTTCCTATGCTTGACTCTCCAGAACGGAGACTATCAGCAGTATCGCCAGATTCAGTACATTTTTTACCAATGGAGCAATCAAAAACTATAGATGAATCTGTTACTGATCTTATTCATCGTATTGAGACGCATGGCTTAGGTTTACTGCCTATTCCTTTAGAGTGCTCTGATGAATCTAAAAAAAGTATCTATAGCCCTTTAGGAGTAAGACTAATGATTACTGAAGAAAGCCATTCTGCATAAAAAATTTTTATGTATTGAGAGCTTATTTGAAAGAACAAAATAAACAATTCTAGTGATGAGGTGGATTAACACGCCAAACGTTCCACAAAGATAGAAAATAATAGCCAGAAGCGACTAAGCTGATCTCGTTAAATCAAATAAGCGAGGAGATCGATATGATCAAAAACAGTTGGTCGCATCTGA
>CANNMA010000015.1 GCA_947505805.1 bacterium | reverse complement strand
GACAAGAGATCCTAGTACGGTACTTTTTTTATAAAAAACTTTTATAAAAGTTCATTAATTTTAGAACAAAACTATTTCCGTAATATCTATAAAAAAAATTATAACTTAGAGATAAAACTCTCTCCGTTATGTTTGTAAAAGTTTACAAATGTGGTGACAAAACTTCATTTATTTTATGTATATAAGTTCATTAATTCGAAGACAAAACTCTCTCCGTCATCACGAGGGATAGGAGAGTCAGCCATCATATTTTTTTTAAAAAAATGTGTGGCGCTCGACTGACCGTGGTGACCCAAGCGTTACTTTGTAAAAGTCTTTATAAAAATAAAAAGTTACATAAAATATGATTTTTTCTTTATTACATTTGGGTCACCACGGTCAGTCGATCTGTCCAGCGTGTTTCACACTCTGACGCGATCTCCTATCCCTCGTGATGACATTTTGGGGATTACATTTTTCCTCAAATTAACGAGTTTTTATACACCTGGTACGGATTTTTTATCGAAAAGGTATCGTTGCTTCCTGTGAATGAAATATAGGTTTGTGTTCCGTATTAGGATCTCTTGTTTGAGGTCTTAAGGCAAGCAGGAGCTGGACCGAGTTTGATCCGTCAAAAGCGCTCAAACAGCATGTTTGCACCCTTGTTTCCAAAGAGGTTGGGTGCGCAATCTCTTTGGTGCTGCACGCGGAGTGCACACTTACATCTTGTGCTAAAGAATAAAAAAATGAGCAATCTCTTTGGTGCTGCCCGCAGAGGGCACACGTACATCTTGTGCTCAAGAATAAAAAATCCATACATTTTGATCTTATTTAAGCTCATACAGTCCTATCATTATAAGCCCCTTAACCTTAATAGGCCTTATAGGGGGCTTTTTACAAGAGTAGTAAAGAGCGTATACTTATGAGAATTATCTTGTAATCGATAAAGTCAAAATGGGGCTTATATGCAATTATTAGTAAAAAAAATAGTTATTATGGGATTATTGTGTGGAGTTTTAACAACTCGTTCAATTGATTCAGTTTTTGAAAAACAATTTAATGCCTGTTGGACATCAACAAGTAAGGCAGCTCTTTTTCGTGATGAAATCAAAAAGAAAGAAATTTCTGTTAACGATTTGGTCGATTTTTTTTGGGAAAGATATCATGATTTTACGGCAGCAGATCGAAGCTTTATAGCACTCACTTTTTTGGATAATTGTCTATTAGATTTAGCTTTTAATAAGTTTTCTTGTCTTTTATATTGGTTGTCTTCTGAACATTTGCGAATTCAGTGTATAGAAACATGTATAGTATCTAAAAAGATTTTTAAGTTAGGTGCCATTTCTCAAGATTTTTCAAATTTATTTTGGGGTCTATCTTCTGTAGAACACAATAGGTTAGCAGTATTGTTTCTTGAAAACTATGAAGATTTTGATACTGAAATTATTGGAACGATACTGTCTTTTGTTTCGGAACCTTCAGTTAAAAGTAGCTACATACAAAATCTTTTGAAGAGCAAAAATCTTGTTACCATCGAGCGTGCTTTTGTGTATGAAGTATGCAGAAATCTTCCTCATCAGCTTGTAAAAAAATTTCTTGTAGATCATTTCGATCTATTAACTGCGCCAGCAACTATCTACCTTGTAGCACAGTTAACAGATGATAAAGAAAGAGAGTTTTATCTACAGAAACTATTAGATAGTAAAAAATGTCAAAATGTAGCGATATCTAAGTGTTGTACAATGTTTGAAGATCTGAGAACTATAGATTGCACTTCGTTTATAACAAAACTTATTGAACAAGTTATTACTGAAACATGTACTGAATTTGAACTTGTAACTCTTGCTAACTATTTAGATGATGATCAAAAAAAGATTTTAACTGAAAAAGTACTTACAAAAAGTTCATTTACTTCTATTTTCAGAAATCGTTCAGTTAAGGGTCCTTTGTTTTCTTCGTATATGGATACACATGTTTCTAGCCTTATCAATCAGATTCATTCACCGTATGCAGAGTATTTAAAAAATGTTGCTGATAGTTCTTTTAAGATAAAAAAGCTTACAGAAATGCTTACTAAGCTTGCTGATTTTACAGAGGCTGAATACAAAAAAGGTAATATTGTGATGTTCCATGGACAGCAGTCTCAATGGCCATTTTTAGAACAATGGTTTAATGAACTCTGTTCAATTAAATATGGTATTGGCTCCCCAAAGCAATTTGTACGATTACGATTTACCAAAAAATTAATTTTAACTGATCAAGAAGTACAAGAAATTCGTAAAAATGGTGTGACCTGGTCAACACATTATAAGTATCGCCCTAAAGTTTTATTTTCGAATTTACATGTACTTGCTAACTATTCAGGTTCAAATTCTTTTTTATATGTTGCGGGAAATTCGGATCAAACCGTGTATAGTTTAGAAAATTCAGTTATTACTGCTCCGCTTGAAAAAGTGTTTGAAGATTTTGGTCTTACAGAGGAATACAAAGCATTACTCAAAAAAGATAACCAACTTTTTGAAAAGCTTTACAAATTGTATAACGAACTGGTCAAAAAACAAGGGAACATTGGCCGTCTGCTTGCATTTTCTATTCCTAAAACTTTTGCAAAAAAATTGGCTTATTCAACCACATCAGGTGGACCTCTTTATCCAATTACTATCAATGGCAAGGAAACAACTGACGTTGTTGAAATAGCTGAATATTTTGATCAAGTTCCTTTTGCTAATGAGTATTGCATTATTCTTTCAAAAGAAATTACAAGTCCAGCAGAAGCTTATAAAGCTGAAATTAAGATGGTGGCTTTTGATGCTTTTGATAGATCGTCTGAAAACTATAAAGAGCTTTGTAAGCAGTTTGATGTGGTTGTAGAAGCAGTTGCAGCTACGTATGAAAAACTGCATCCAGGAATGGCTGAAAAGATTAAATCACAGATAAAAAATTGTGTTGGTATTGCCGCTGCTCGTGTTGCGGCTGCTGCTTAAAAAAAGACTGTGGAGGTCATTATGGCGTTATCGTTAAAAAAAATTATTGTTCTAGGGTTACTCTGTTTTATTACGGCTACTAGCTCAATTGATCCTACTTTTGAAAAGCGATGTAATGCATGCACTACATCAGCAGCTAAAACAGCTTTTTTTTGTGATGAGATCAATAAGGGAATTATTCCTGTAAATGATTTGACCGATTTCTTTTTAAAAAAATATGTTCGTTTTACCAAAGCAGATGCAAGTACAATAGCGGAAGCTCTTTTAGCGACTTATTTTTTGCAATTAGATGATCCAGTGAGAATTGTGAATCTTTTATCTCATAGTACTCATGAAAATTACAAAAAAATGTGGGCTAAAAAATTATTAAAAAAAACTTCTTTAGTAACTCTTTTGACCAATCGTCTTACTAAGGGGCCTTTGTTTTCTTCGTATAGTGATAGGCATGCTTGTCAGCTTTTAAATGAGTTTTATATACCGTATACCATTTATCTAGAGAGCATAGCTGATAGTTCGCTTAAGCTAAAAAAGCTTACAGAAATGCTTACTAAACTTGCTGATTTTACAGAAGCTGAATACAAAAAAGGAAATATTGTTCTGTTTCATGGACAGCAGTCTCAATGGCCATTTTTAGAAAGATGGTTTAATGAACTGTGTGCAATTAAATATGGGGTTGGTGCTCCACAGCAGTTTGTAAGGCTACGGTTTACTCAAAAAATAGTTTTGACCGATCAGCAAGTACAAGAGATCCGTAGAGATGGAGTTACTGATACAACCTATGCTGAGTATCGTCCTAAGGTTTTATTTTCAAATTTGCATGTCCTTGCTAATGATGCAGGATCAAATTCATTGTTATATGTTGCGGGCAATTATGATCAAATTGTCTACAACTCAGAACATTCAGTTATCACAGATCCATTACAAAAGATTTTTAAAGAGTTTGGGTTTACCCAGGAATACAAAAAGTTGATGCGTGAAGATGAAAAACTTTTTGAATTACTCTATGAGCTTTATAACGAATTGGTAAAAGAACAGGGGAATATTGGTCGTTTGATTGCATTTTCTCTTCCTCAATCTTTTGCAAAAGAGCTTGTGTATTCAACAACAATAGGTGGTCCCCTGTGTCCCATTAAGATTAACGGCAAGTTAACAACTGATGTTGTTGAAATAGCACAGTATTTTGATCAGGTTCCCTTTGCAAATGAGTATTGCATTATTCTCTCAAAAGAGATTACAAATCCAGCAGAGGCTTATAAGGCCCAGATTAAGATGATGACGTTTGATGCTTTAGATAGGTCATCTGAAGCATATACAAAATATAGTACTCAGTTTAAGGCATTATCAGATAAAGTAGCTGCTTTATATCAAGAACTGCATCCAGAAATGGCTGAAAAAATTAAAGCGAATATAAAAAATTGTATTGGGGTAGCGGCATCACGTGTTGCAGCTGCTGCATAAAAATGGATTAGGGAGGTTACTATGAATTTTTATCGTAATAGACTGCTTATAAGCATAGTATTAACGAGTGGTTTTGTGTTCGGTCAACAGCTTGCTGGTCTAGAAGATGTAGTATCTGTTGCTGAAAATGTTCAGTCTGATGAAGTTATTGATTGTGGGAAACAGTGGATTAATCACACACAAAAGCTGATAGAGAGTCAACAGATGCATTATATTAATTCATGGTCTGTTAGAGAGCTTTTTATACTAGTTTCTCAAGAACATTACCCACAAACAGCCTATGAAGTTTTAGAAAAGTTTTTTCCTTATTTGAGTACAAAATCGATTATGTATTTGATTGCTAAGCTTTCATCAGAGTTTGAAAAAAGTATGTATCTTAAAAAACTGTTGGAAACTACCTCTCATGAGCAGGTTGACTTATGGAAGTTTAAAAATGCATTAAAACATCTTTCAGATCAAGAAAGAGATGATCTTATTAACATTCTGATGGAGACATTTTTTGATGCTTTAACTGATACTCAAATTACTGCGGTTATCACTTATTTATCTGAAGAAAAAAAAGAAAAGTATCTTGCAAAATTGATTACTAAAAATTCATTTGTAGCCGCATGTTCCGATCGTTCTGTTAAAGGGCCGCTTTTTTCTCAGTATACGACTAAGCATATTAGTACGATTTTAAATTGTATTTATTCTGCTTACGCGACTGAGTTTAGAGCTTTAGAAAACACATCGGTAAAAATGAAAAAACTAGAACAGCTGTTTAACAAATTGGTTCAATTTACTGCTCAAGAATATAAAAAGGGGAATATTGTTTTGTATCATGGCCAACAGTCTCAGTGGCCATTTTTAGAACTTTTGTTTAATGAACTTTGTATTATTCGTTATGGTATTCCTGCTCCTCATGATTTTGTAAGGCTTCGGTTTACAAAAAAAGCATTGCTGACTGATGATGAAGTTACACACATTAGAACTCATGGAATCACCTATCATACCTTTGATAAGTATCGATTTAAGGTTTTATTTTCAAACTTGCATGTTCTTGCAAACTATCGAGGATCAAATTCATTTTTGTACGTTGCAACAAATTTGGATCAAACGGTGTACTACAATAGATTCCCTTTTAAAGAAGGTATTCAAGATCTTTTTACTGAATTTAGATTAAGTGATGTGTATGATTTTTTGATTCAAGAAGATCAAGATGTTTTTGTAAAACTTTATGAATTATATAATGCAGCTATTAAAGCGGATGGAAATATTGGTCGTTTGATTGCGATTTCAATTCCTACAGAGTTGGCAAAAAAAATTACCTATTCAACACGATCAGGAGCTGGTTTAAACCCAATCTTTATCAATGGGAACTTTACAACTGATGTTGTTGAAATTGCACAGCATTTTGATCAAGTTCCTTTTGAAAATGAGTATTGCGTGATTATTTCAAAAGAAATTTCAAGCCCAGCTCAGGCGTATAAAGCTCAGATTAAAATGATGTCATGTGATGGAGTAGATCAAACTTCAGAGACATGGATTACTTTTAAAAATCAAATGAAAATATTTTCAGAATTTGTTTTACAAAAGCATAAAGAACCACGGCCAGATTTTTTGGAAAAATTGTATAACAATATTCAAAAATGTGTGGGAAAATTGATTGTTAGGGTTATGTAGCAAATAAGTAGTCTTGTATTTAAAATAAAAACGCCCGCTCAGTACTTTACTGAGCGGGCGTTTTTATGAGCTTATATGTTAACCAACATATGATATAAGTTCGATTGACATAAATAAACCTACAGCGTTATTAGCTCCTGCAGGAGAAACTATAACAATTGTGTCTCCTAGGCCGAGAGGTGTATTGTTTGCGAGCGATATGTATTCAGGATCTTCTGTAGTTGCAGTTATATCTATCATCAAAGAGCCTGAAACTATTGTCGGACTACCTGGTAATGTTACCTCATTACTGATGTAAATAGCCCTAAATACGTTAGGATTTTGTCCTGTTGCTATAGCAAAAGAAGCATAATAGGTATCTGAAGTATAGCATTCTGCAAAGAATTTTATGAGATATGTTCCTGTTTGAGTAATTTTAAAATAATAATAATTAGGGCCAAGAGGTGCTGAAACTGAACCTGATGCTAGTGATGTTCCGTTAAACTTTATTAATGCACCTGATTCAGCAACGGCGGTTCCTGCAGTTGATGCTACATATGCATAACCTTGTAATTCACCATCTGAACCAGAAGTTCCTGTTGCACCAGTAGCACCGGTAGCACCAGTAGGGCCAGTAGCGCCATCTGAACCAGTAGGACCAGTAGCACCTGTTTCTCCAGCAGGGCCAGTAGGGCCAGTAGCACCTGTTTCTCCAGCAGGGCCAGTAGGACCAGTATTACCAGTAGCGCCATCTGAACCAGTAGGACCAGTAGCACCTGTTTCTCCAGCAGGGCCAGTAGGGCCAGTAGCACCAGTAGCTCCAGTAGCTCCTGTTTCTCCAGTAGCTCCAGTAGCTCCTGTTTCTCCAGTAGCACCTGTTTCTCCAGCAGGGCCAGTAGGACCAGTAGCACCAGTAGGGCCAGTAGGACCAGTAGCTCCAGTAGTCCCGGTAGCGCCAGTAGCACCAGTAGGACCAGTAATTCCTGCTGCCCCGGCAGGACCAGTAGCTCCTGTTGCTCCTATAAATTCTTCAGCAGGAATGCCGTTAACAAGAATAGATCCAACTACTGATAATGCACCTTTAATCTGTGCTCCATTATTAACATAAAGTAGGTTTGTTGATGCAAAATCTTTTGCGGAAAGATTGTTAAAAAAATGAGGATCACTTTTTTTTCGTAAAATGTCATCGTTTGCTAAAAGTTGGCTTTTTTCAGACGAATGAATGGTAGTTATCGTTGATGCTGTGCATAAAAAAAACAAAAGATAGTTTAATTTTAGTTTCATATGATTCCTAATTGTGATGATAGGTCAACTTATTTGCTCAATGATTATATACAAATTACATATAGCAGAGCTACCTTCAGTGCGTGCATTGAGTGCGAGAGTTTGAGTAGTGAGATTAAAAAGTTGGATATAATCATTTGCAACCAGGGTTTTGCTTAAAGACCCTTTAATAGTTCCATAACTATTGAGTGCAAGACTATTACTCGTTTGGTAAATAGGTTGAAGAGCTGTAGGGGAAGTACCATTTATTCCTAGTCCAAAAGTCATAGTGCCGGGCAATACGGTAAATGCCTGGATATAAAATTCAATGGAATATGTTCCAGCATTTTCTACGGTGAATTTGTCTATGTCATCAAATGTTATTCCGGAAGATTCAGTTATGGCTGGAGTGAAAGGAATAGTTTCATTTTGGTCAATTCCAGGGACTGCGACTGTGCATGCGGCAAAATAATAAGCTTGTAGTTTATTTGAGCCAGTAGAACCTAAAGAACCAGTAGAACCAGTAGCACCAGTAGGTCCAGTAGCGCCAGTTGCTCCAGTAGGGCCAGTAGGACCAGTAGAACCAGTTTCGCCAGTTTCGCCAGTAGCACCATCAGGTCCAGTTGCACCAGTAGCACCAGTAGGTCCGGTTGCGCCAGTAGCACCATCAGGCCCAGTATTTCCAGTGGCACCAGTAGGACCAGTTGCACCAGTTGAACCGGCAGAACCAGTAGCACCAGTAGGACCAGTAGGACCAGTAGGACTATCACCAGTAGCACCAGTAGGACCGGTTGCGCCAGTAGCACCAGTAGGACCAGTTGCACCAGTAGGACCAGTTGCACCAGTAGGACTAGCACCAGTTGCACCAGTAGCACCGGTTGCACCAGTAGCTCCAGTTGGACCAGTTGCACCAGTTGCACCAGTTATTCCTAGAGCAGGTGATCCATTTAAAAGAAATGGCCCATTTATAATAAGTTCGCCAGTAGTAGTTAAGTTTTTGGTTATAGCTAATGCGCTTGTTGAAAGCATGTTGTTGATGATAAGAGTATCAAGTTTTATTTGTATTGTTGCGTGTAGTTGCGGTGTCGGTTGATGTGTTTGCATAAGCTGCATGTACTAGTGTGCATAAAAAAAACAAAAGATAGTTTAATTTTAGTTTCATATGATTCCTAAAAAGAGATTACGCGATTTGTGTAATGTACATATAAAGATTTGTGCTATAAGGAGAGCCTCCTGGGTTTTGAACAAACTCTGTATCATTTGTTAGATTATAAAGTTGAATAACATCATTTTCAGTTAATGATAGCATTAAAGATCCATTAACAGTTCCATAAGCAGGGGAGATAATTGAATTTTTAGATGTAAATGTGTTTTCGCTAGCTGGATCAGTATCAACATTTTTAATTATTTGAAAACTAAGAAAGTCGGTACCGCTTGAAAGAGTAGCTTGTGCATAAAATTCGATATTATAGGTTCCTGTTTTTGTTACTTGAAAGGAGCTGTCTCCGCTATTAAATGATATTCCTGAAGCAAAAGAACTAAAAACTGAACTGAAAGGAACTACTGTTCCATTAGCCAAGGGGCTTGCTGCTGCAGTACAAAAATAAAAAGCATATGATGCAAAAACGTCTAACCCGCTTGTACCAGTGTTACCAGTGGTACCAGTAGGACCTGTTCCACCAGTAGCACCAGTAGATCCGGTAGCACCAGTAGGTCCAGTAGCACCAGTTTCACCAGTAGGACCAGTAGGACCAGTAGAACCTGTTGTTCCAGTAGGACCAGTAGCGCCATCAGGTCCAGTAGCACCAGTTTCACCAGTAGGACCAGTGGCACCGGTTGCACCATCAGGACCCGTAGGGCCAGTAGCACCAGTTTCACCGGTTGCACCAGTTTCACCAGTAGCGCCATCAGGTCCAGTAGCACCTGTAGCACCTGTAGGGCCTGTAGCACCGGTAGCACCTGTAGTACCTGTAGGGCCTGTAGCACCGGTAGCACCAGCAGTGCCAGTAGCACCAGTAGGTCCAGCAGGACTTGCGCCAGCGGGACCAGTAGCGCCAGTTGAACCTGGTAGTCCTATTTGAGAAACTCCATTTAAACTGAGTACTCCATTTACGGAAAGACCACCCGTAATTTGTGTTTTATTATTTACGTATAAACTTGGTGTAGAAAATAAATCTTTAACAATTGCATTGTCAAAATATTGGCGATCGTTTTTGCGTGTGATTGTAGTGTCTGCGGTTGAAGTGCTTAGTGGGCACAGTAGGAAACATAAAAAATGCATAACGTATTTAAATTTTAGTTTCATATAATTCCTCTTTTGAATTCAAACTAAAAACATGTAAAAAGTCATTCTACCTTTCGTTTTACACCTCTTTTTTAATAAAATTTTTTTATAACGATTATTTAAAATGAATGACCGTTTTTAACGGTACATTTGGGGGTTAATTGCTTGATGGCAAAGAAGTTACAATGATGTTTGAATATTCTGGATGAGTAATAATATAGGGAGCGGGCTTTTCTGGAAGGGTGATGACTAAATTATTATTGATTGAACATTCAGTGCTATTAGTTGGCTGAGGGATATGTAACGTTTTTCCTGCAGGGATAGAAAATGCAAGTGATTTAGAACTATATGAAAAAATTGAAATCGAATAGGTAACGATAAATGTTATGGTGACATCCTCTTCAGTTTGATTATAGAAAACGAGTTTGTTGCTATGGGCGGTTGTTTCATAAAAAAAGTGTGGGAGATTGTTTCTTGTTTCAAAAATGAAAGAGTATTTTTCTTTTTCTATCGAAAATGGCAATGCATCAGTTCTTGTGTAGGGAAAGTCTTTTTTAACAACGGCGTACAGACCCTTTGTGTTTTCAGGAACATACAAGGTTTGTGAGCTCATCGGATTTATAGGCTTTGCATCTTGATCAGCTTTGTCTTGTTCAGCTTTTTTTTGAGCATATGTTTTTGAGGGAGATTTTTTGTTTGACGTTGTTTTTTTTGGTAATTTTTTATGGTTTGTTTTACTTGCAGTTGTATTGGGGTCAATCTGTTTTGTTGATGCGCCAGCTGTTTCTAGTGTTTGTGCGTATCTATCAATAAAGCCACCAATTTTATCGTCACAGATTGCTTTGATAACAATGGGATATTCGGACGTGTTATAAACGATGATCTGCGCCATAGAGTTTATATCTTTTGGGTGATCAACTAACGCAACATCAGTAACAAGAATGGGTGTTTCACTTGCTTCAATTACGCATGAGATCATGAGTACTAAGAGGGTGAGGGGTATCTTCATAGGTCTTCCTTTTTTTCAGACTATAACGCTTAGATATCCTATGAAAAGGGTTGATTTGTCAATGGTTAATAAAAAAAAAGATGAGTACCTTTTCTATAAAAAATCCATAATTCTAAGATAAAACTTTTTCCGTCATCACGAGTGATAGAAGCGCGATGGTATTGTTGTGGATAATCGTAATACCAGCGGCTTGGTATTCAAGAAGTTTTGTTGGGCGAGAAACCCAATTCATAGGGTGTTTGACTCTTAAAAGAAAACCATAATCAGCTGCGCAAAGATATTCCATGACCGTTGTATGATCTAAAGCACAAAGAACCCGATAGGAATCGTATGATACAGCATTTTTTTGAAGAAGCTGTGTCATTTCGACTGTATCAGGAGTGAGAGCTACAAAAAATGCGGTAGGATTGGTTTTTTGAATAGTTAAAAAATGATTAATTGTTTCTTGAGTGCATTGCCATGGCTTTAAAGAACCGTTGTAGACGTACACAGTTGTTTCAGGAGTAATTCCAAGTTCAGTTCGTCTTTGGGTGCGATAGTGCTTTTTAAGATCGTCAGAAATCGCATCTGGTATATCAAATAGAGATTCGATAAAAGCTTTTGAGGGAGCGTTGTAGGTTGTTTCAAGATATTCTTGAAGTGCAGGGCTTACGGTTTCAATAAAGAAGGGAATGCTCTTTTTAAATGGCTGATAGGCTTGACGTTCAACCGCATACAGTTGGTGAAGGCGCATCCTGTGGAGTAAAGAAAGTTTTCCCTCTTTGTTTTGATGAATGTATGCATATTCTTCTGCAAGTAGTCCCCGTGCTTGAATAGTTACAGAGGTACAATTTTTGGTTGCAGCTTTTTTTGTGATGTATCCTGCTAAAGGTCCTCGTGCCATAAGTTGATACGTAGGAAATGATTTCACAAAAGTTTTGACTGTTTTTATGTCTTTAAAAAAAAGACTGGTATGTATAAAACGATTTCGCTTAAAAAGCGTTATGGTGATCCGTGAATCAATCGATTCAAATCGTTTTTTAAGCAATTGTGTAGCATCATTAATTTCATGTTCAAAACTTATAAGGTGAACAGTTGTACACAGATTAAGGTTTAATCTTTTAATGAGAGGGGTGAGAACTTGCCCCTCAAAAATTGAGTGGTTGATACTATCGTATACTACAACAATAAGGGGCATCATAATCGGCTACAGTAAGTTAAAGTAGATTGATGCAATCAATGTTAACAGTACTGGAATTTTGATTGGAGAAAATCCAAAAAGTTTATAAGCAAGGTTACAGAACGTAATAGCAATAGCTACTGGATAGAGGGTGTTGATCAATGGCATTGATGCAGTCATAATTGTTTTTAGTCCATAACATGAAATAATTGTTGTTAAAATTAATACTGTAATCAGTGAATAGGTGTAAGACAATCGACCATCGGTTACTTTGGTTTGGATAAATTCTGCAAGTACAACAGCTAAAGCCATTAGTGTTGAATAACAGGCTAGTGATGCTGCTGTGGCTATTATAAATCCGCCATGTGCGCCCATAACGGTAATACATACATTGATAAACAATAATGCTTCATCAAGTCCAGTGAATTTATATCCATGATATGCTCCTAAAAATGCGATACCAACATATAAAATACCAATCATGGAACAGGCAATGAGTCCTGATTTTATAGCAATTAAGGCAAGTCGTTTAAGATCGTACTTGTTATCACCATCAAATGATTTTTTAAGAAGGGTGAGTGCAATTGAGCCAAAAAATATTGCTCCCAAAAGATCCAATGTTCCATAGCCACGTTTTGTTTCTTGTAAAAGAATAGTTAAACCAGAAGCGTCAGTTGTTATAAAATCGATAGGTGAAAGCAATCCTTTTATGATGATGATACCAAGAGATCCAAGGAGTGCTGGACTGATAATATACGCAAGCACATTCATAATTTTGCTTTCTTGATAGATTGCAAGAAAGGTAAGTGTGCAAAACAAAACACTGAACAAAGGAAGTGGAATGGCTGGAATAAAAGGAGTTAAAAACCCATAGGTTAACGTAACAATACGAGGCATTGCTACTAGCGGTCCGACAACAAACATGCAAAATAGAATCATTAAAAAACCTGCCCAGCGACCGAGTCGATTAAAAAAAGCTTCGTAATCACCATTAAAAAGAATAATGCTTACAAGTCCAATGAGTGGTAGTACGACTGCTGTTCCAATAAAACCGGTAAGTCCCCACCAGAACTTGTCTCCTGATGCACACCCTGAAGCAAGAGGATAAATAAGGTTTCCTGCGCCAAAAAACATCGAAAATATGGCAAGTGAGGCAGTTAAAATGGTTGAAGTAGTTTTGTTCATGAAGATCCTTAGTCTTTTAAAAAGTGACAGGCTCTGTCAAAGCGACAATACGAATTCCCGTCGCATTTTGGGATATTTTTTTAACGATACTTGTTTACTTAAAAAAGGCAAGAAGATAAGCTTAGGATGCATATAATCAATGAATGAGTAAGGGACAAACGCATGAACTATGTAAAGCAATTTGAAACTATTGGGCTACAAGATGGCTCTTTTGTAGGGGGAAAGAATGCATCGCTTGGTCAAATGACTCAGCAGCTTTCGGGAGCTGGCATTAGGGTTCCGCAGGGATTTGCGGTAACAGTTCAAGCTTATTGGGACCATTTAAGTAGTAATGGCATTCAAGAAAAAATAGTTGCTTTGCTTTCTGAAATCGATGATACGTATCTCGTTGAAACGGTTAAAAAAGTAGGTCAAACTATTCGTACTTTGATTGAACAAGCTCCTTTAGCACCAACGTTAGAACAAGAAATTGTTCTTGCTTATGAAGCATTAGTGCGTAAAACAGGTAAAAAAACAGTTGCTGTTCGTTCATCGGCAACGGCAGAAGATTTGCCAGATGCATCATTTGCTGGTCAGCAAGAAAGTTTTTTGAATGTTTCAGGAAAAAAAAATGTTATTGCTGCCTATCGTTCATGTATAGCGTCTTTATTTACCGACAGAGCAATCTTGTATCGTAAAGAAAAAGGTTTTGATCATATGCAAGTTGGTATTTCTGTTGGAATTCAGCAGATGGTTGCCTCAGAAACTGCTTGTTCAGGAGTTATGTTTACTCTTGATACAGAAACTGGATTTTCAAATGTGGTCGTTATTTCATCATCGTATGGAATTGGAGAATCGGTTGTAAAAGGTGAAGTTGTTCCCGATGAATTTCATGTTTTTAAAGAAACTCTGTCCAAAGGATTCGATCCGATTATTAAACGAGTATGTGGTAGTAAAAAAATTAAACGAGTGTGCGATAAAAAGCAGCCTGGTACCATTATTAAATCTGTTTCAAAAATTGATAGTGCTCGTTTTTCTCTTTCAGATGATCAAATTTGTGAATTAGCAAAAGTAGGTTGTAGCATTGAACAGCATTATTCCAAAAACGCTGGTCAGCAGCTCTTTCTTGATATTGAATGGGCATATGATGGTAACGATGGTCTTTTATATATTGTACAGGCTCGACCAGAAACAGTGCATAGACAAAAAACAGAAGCGTTAGAGTTAGTGAGTTATAGATTAAAACCAAATCAAAAACTTTCAGTGCTTACAAAAGGGCAGAGTGTAGGTCAGAAAATTGTTGCTGGACGTGCTCGTATTATGAATTCAATGGACGCTGTTTCAACCATTCAAGAAGGTGACATTCTTATTACGTATATGACCGATCCAGACTGGGTTTCTGTGATGAAAAAATCGGGTGGTATTATTACTGAAAGTGGTGGCAGAACGTGTCATGCGGCTATTGTAAGTCGCGAACTCGGGATTCCTGCGCTTGTTGGTGCTGCAGGGGCTTTGTCAAAAATTCAAGATGGACAATTTATTACCCTTGATTGTAGTGGTGGTTCAGAAGGGATTGTGTATGAAGGTTGTCTTGAATTTGAAAAAGAGGTCATTGTTCTCGATTCAATTCCTGAAGCACCAGTTAAAGTTTTATTAAATATTGCTTCTCCTGAGCGTGCATATTCATATAGTTTTTTGCCAGTACAAGGAGTTGGGCTTGCTCGATTAGAATTTATTATTTCAAATGAAGTTCAAGTTCACCCAATGGCTTTGGTTGCCCCAGAAACTATTACGGATCAACGTGTTGTAAAGAAAGTACTATCTGTAACTGCCGCATATCCAAGTACGCAAGATTTTTTTGTGAAAAAAGTAGCTGAAGGTGTGGCAACTATTGCAGCAGCTTTTTTTCCTCGATCAGTGTTAGTACGATTTTCAGATTTCAAAAGTAATGAGTATCGCGGTCTATTAGGTGGTAGTCAGTTTGAACCTGTCGAAGAAAATCCGATGATGGGATTGCGCGGTGCTTCTCGTTATTATCATGATCTCTATAAAGCGGCGTTTACTCTTGAATGTGAAGCAATTCGGTACGTAAGAGAATCGATGGGGCTTCATAATGTGAATGTTATGATTCCTTTTGTTAGGACCATTTCAGAAGCTGAAAAAATAGTTGAGCTTTTGAAAGCGAATGGCCTTGTTTCAGGCAGAAGTGGGTTGGAAATTTACATGATGTGTGAAATTCCTTCTAACGTTATTTTAATTGATGAGTTCGCAAAATTTTTTGATGGATTTTCAATAGGATCGAATGACTTAACGCAAACAACGCTTTCTGTTGATAGAGACTCAGGTCTTTTAGCATCCTTGTTTGATGAACGTGATGCAGCAGTAACTAAAATGTTATCACTTGCGGTTCATGGAGCTCATTATGCTGGCAAACCAATTGGTATTTGTGGACAAGCGCCTTCAGATTACCCCGAAGTTGCACAGTTTTTGATTGAAGAAGGTATTAACTCAATATCTCTTAATCCTGATTCTGTCATTCCATTTTTGAGACGATTTGGGATAGTTAAGAAAGCACAAAGTACTCAAGACGATGCTCCTTCTATTGATCGTACCACTATTATTCCTGCTCGTGCGGCGTAAGTTAAAAGCCAAACCCACCAGCAAAAAGATCGTTAAAGGTGGTACCGCCCCCACCCGTAAAGCTGTCATAGTTATAAGGGCCACCTTCATCAACATAATCTCCAGGTATTCCGGTATCGCCAAGGGCGTTTCCGGTAGGATAGCCCCATGGTTCTTGTGAGTCAGCAAAAGTGTCATCATTAGAATTGTAAAAATCAAGCTTGAGTAGCGCAACTTTTTTAGAAGGGTTTTTTTTGATTGGTGCAATTGGAATTTCTGTGTTTGCACTGCGAGCTTTTTTTTCAGCAGTTTTCTTTTCTGTGTAAGCGATAAGAGAACTGAGCCAGCTATTATCAAAATCTATGATGTTACCAAATGTTTTGCCATCTGCATGTCGATGGGTGCATCGACTACACATTCCCGTTTCAGTCCATTCGTAGGTGCATGGGCAGGTGCATCCAACATAACGTAAAGGACCTTGCTCTTCGACAAATGTTTCTCGGTTAGTGGTAGTAATGTCTATACATGATCCATCAGCTACTAACATACGAGCATGCATTGAACTTGTACATGCTAAGATCAACGAGAACAGTATGAGATGTTTAGTTATTTTCATCATCATTTTTCTCCCCATCCGGTTCTAGGAAACTACTATCTTTTATTTCATCAAGAGCTATGCAGAAATGAACTTCATTTTGACCCGAGGAATCTTCAAGCCCATACCAGGTAATGCAGGCTGAATTTTTAAAAAATAGTGTACTCAGTAAGCATAAAACTAGAGCTTGTACTTTTTTCATAGAATCCTCTCATTCAGATGTACTATAATTTCTAATACTTATGATACATTAAATAAAATTCAAATAGCAATGATTGTTTGAGGGTAAATAAAAAATAGTATTTTGATTGAGCTTAGGGGTTAAAAATGATATTTAAGCTCAAAATGAATATGAATGAGACCATGAAGAAGGAGTTTTATGTGAAAAAGATAGGTTTTATTATTAAAAAAACTGTTTTATGTACCTTGTTTTTAACCATAAGAATGCTTTTTTCAGCGGAACAGCTTGTTGAAAGAAGTACAAGAATGGAAGAAGGTACTTCTTCTATTTATGCATCATATGCCATTCAAAATACCCTTGATGTTCTTATTTTAAATACATTTGAAAGTGATCCTAGAAAAGCTCTTTTGTATTCACCTTTACTTGGTCGCATAATGAAAGAATGGGTACAGCAAGAGGCATATGGTCAATTTGATCTTGTTGCTGATCCAATAAAACCGGATCGATTTAAAAAGCAGTTTTTAACAGATACTCTTTTAAATAAAATTGCTCGTTCAATGTTTGATGTTATTGATAAAAAAGTACGTCCAACTGCATTGCCAAGTAATCCCTTTTTAGGATTGAATGCTGCTACAATTGCAAAAATGGTACTTGTGATTAAAGAACGAGGTCTTGAAGGGCTCATTTTACTTCTAGAAAAACAGTGCAAAAATACATTGCCAGTTGAACCACAAGAGGGTCCAATAGTAAAGCGACAAAAAAAAGATGTAACTTCAGTACATACTCTTTTATCGGATTGGTTTAAGGCTTATCGAGACAGAGCAGAGACAGGTAAGGACAAGGAAAAAGCTTTTAAATCAAAAATTTTAACTTGGTGCACGTTATTAACAGAGTATGTTAATCAGCCAGAAATGCTTCAGGATAAAGGACAAGCTGATAGAGATTTTTTAAAAATAATCATGACATTTTTATCACTGAAAGATGAAAAAGAAGGGTTGCTGAGTCGATCTTATTCATTAGAAGATTATTTTAATACTTTGGGTATTCCATTTACCAGATCGTATTATACAGTTGCTGATAAAAAAATGTTGAAAGAACGATTTTCTCTTGATGATCATGATAATTATGACGCACTAAAAAATCCTAAAGGGCTTGAAGATCTTTGCTTCTATCTTTCTTCTTGTGTAGAAAGTTCAATTAATTTTTTAGAAGTTCCGTATTTAATGTTTGTGTCTACAAAAAAGACTGATCCTGGTAATAGATTTAATGGAGATTGCTTTGTCTTTTGTGCTGAATCAGCTATTCGTGCTTTAATAAATTGTATTTTGTATGACCATGCGACACAAAAACTAAATGTTAACATACTGCCAAAAAAAGTTTCTATGAACCCTGGGTTTAAAGCTTTTTTTATGAATCACAGTGACCCGCAATTATTAAACTATTATGAAAATACGTTAACAGAGTGGCTTATTCTTGTATCTGGGGTTCCAGAAGCTGTCTATAAAAATGATGGACCACAAGGCCCTTATGAGATAAGTGCACAAGCGGGTCGTAAAAATATTTTAGCTGTTGTTAATTTTATTTTTCAGACATCAGCAGAGTCTTTTGAAGATTTAGGAACATGTTTGTCTGATGATCAAAGAACTATTACTTTTTCAAAAGAGTTAGATGGCGAAAAAATGCTTATAAGTGGGGATGCTTTTTATTTAGAAGGTGAACTTAAAATACAAGAAGGTATTGCACATGCTGATTTTTCTTTACATCAGGATAGTATTTTTCAGCTTTTAGAAAATATTCATTTTCTCGATGTAGTTGATGTGATGAGTGAATATTGCAGTCAAGATCTTTATCAGCTTATTTTTAAGAAAATAATTTTAAGTGCGAGCGTAGATGGAGGGCATAGCACTCCATTGATATGGGCTATAGAGAAAAACTCTCCGGATCTTGTGGATAGATTACTTAGGTATAACGCAGATCCAAACCAACGAGGAGGGCTTTATTTAAGGGAACCGCTTGAACATGCTATAAATTATGCAGATCAAAATATCATTGATCTCTTGTTGCATTACGGCGCAATAATCACAGATGATATTATAGAAAATGCTTGTATCAAAAAGAAGTTTTCTTATGCGATTCGTCTTTTGCGTGAACAAGACCAGAGAGGAGTGGCGTATAGCTCGCGTGAATTACTATTGTTGGCTTCTCGATTGGATGGGGTTGAAGTAGCAAGATTTCTTCTAGATAAAGATCCTGATTTAAAGGACTATTGTATGATTGCCGGGGGAGATCTTTTAAGTAATGCAGTGTTTAGTAAATCATTGTCTTTTGTGGAATTTTTAATTGAAGAGTGTGGAATCAGTAGTACAGAAAAAAATTCATACGAAATCAGGCCACTTAATGTGGCTCTTTCAGTGTGTTCTGGTGAAATAGCTCATTATTTGATCAAAAAAAAGGGATATGTTCTTCCAGATGATTTATTTAACATTGTTATGGAACAATCTTTTCCTGATCAAGAAAAGATTTCTTTATTAACAGCTCTTTTAGAAGATGTGTGGCCATGGTTCTATAGACAGGCAGTGTCCAGTACGGGAGAAACGCTTTTAGAGGTAGCTTTACGTGCATCTCCTCCTTCATCAGACTTACTTTTGTTTTTACTTCGAAATAATTTTTCTAGTACTGGCCGTACGCAAGAATTGTGCGATATAGGAATAAGTCAAAATAATTATGATTTGACATCTCTAGCTCTTGAAAAACAAATAGATTTTCCAGTAGATTTTCCAGTAGATGTTTTAGTAGATGTTCTAGATCCAGCAAATCTCACAACAGATGATAATTTTTTTGGACTATTGGGTAACTGAAAAGGTAAAAATGATACGCAAGTTTTATGATTATGAGATTACAAAAAAGGATATTTTAATGAGCCGTCTTTTTAGAAAAATAGTGTCATCAGTTTGGTTAATAGGAGTCTTTTTTTCCGCTAGTTTAGTTTTTTCTGCTGCCACAGAAACTGAAAAATTTAAAAAAAGTTCTGAATCGGCTGTTGTATCTGATGATGCTATTTATGCAACGTATGCTCTTAAAAATACGTTAGGAGCTCTTGTTAGAGCTTATCCAGAATTACCTATTACAGATGCTCTTTCTGTTTCTCCTTTAAGCGGGGAAATTTTTCGTCAGTTTGTTCAATTACATGCTTATGGAAAGTTCAACCTTGTAGTGCGTAAAAAACCTGATGGGCGAGAATTTTTTGAAAAAGTATTTGAAACAGATACTGATCTTAATAAAATGGCTCGTCACATGTTTGATGTGCTTGATGGTATAATTCGTACAGCTGTTCCTATTGGAAATCCATTTTTAGCCTTAAATGCTGTTGTTATAGCTAAAATGATACAAACAATTCAACGTGCGGGTATGTTAGGACTTATTGATGAAATAGTAACTTCAACACAACCATTTAAGGAACGAAAAAAAGCAGAACAATCGGCTGTTGGTAGTGCTAAAGCAGATGATTCTGGTGAGGTCAATTCTGATATTATTGATGAGTGGTGGAAATCCTACAAGGATCGACCAGAAGGTGGAAAGTTAGTTGAGAGAGTATTTAAAAAACGCGTAAGAGAGTTTGGACAACATCTACAGCATTTTTATAATGAGGCAGAAACAGTTGCTCAAAAAAAAGAAGCGCAAAAAATCTTTTTGAGGCTTCTTATGACGTTTTTGTACATTAAAGATGAAAAAGAAGGGTTGACCAATCCTAACTACGCTATAGAGACTTATTTTAAAGAATTAGCTATTCCATTTGAGCGATTGTACTACACAAAACAAGAGCAAGAAGCTATAGGGCAAGCTCTTTTAGGAGAGGCAAAAAAACCTTCTCTTACTCCTAGTATAGTAGGAGTAGAAGATTTTTG
>CANNMA010000014.1 GCA_947505805.1 bacterium | reverse complement strand
ATAATATTCTTTTCAGTTCGAGAATTTGATTTATGCTTTTTTTCGTTTGTAAGTAACATAAGAATTCCTTCTGGTTAAGATAAATATCTTACCAAAATTTGTCCTCGAGTTAATGAACTTCTACAGGCATGACGGAGAAAATTTTGTTCTTACATTAATGAACATCGATAACCATAACAGTACTACAAGCCTGTAACTAAAATTCTATCTTTAATTTTGAAGCTGTCACCACATTTGCAAACATCAACAGGCATAATGGTAAGAAAAATATCAAAATCAAAGTATAAAAAAGGGAGCCGCTAAGCTCCCTTTATAATTCATAATGTTTGTATGGTATTTAGTGTGAACCGTTTGATGAACCACCGTTTCCAGTAGCTGGAAGATTTAAGACACCAGGAGCGCCTTTTTTACTTCCCATAGATTCAAAGAACTCTTCATTCGTTTTGAATTTCTTCATCTTATCGATCAAGAATTCCATACCTTCGATAGGGTTCATGTTTGAAAGGAACTTTTGAAGTACCCATGCACGCTTAAGTTCAGCTTCAGGAAGGAGTAAATCTTCACGACGAGTACCTGATACCAGAAGATCGTACGCTGGATAAATACGGCGGTTTGCAAGCTTTCTGCTCATGTGCATTTCCATGTTACCGGTACCTTTAAACTCTTCGAAAATAACTTCATCCATACGAGAGCCAGTTTCAATAAGTGCGGTAGCAATAATTGTTAATGAACCACCTTCTTCAGTATTACGAGCAGCACCAAAGAATCGTTTAGGACGTTGAAGCGCATTAGCATCAATACCACCAGTCAAAACTTTACCTGACGCAGGAGCTGTTGTGTTATAGGCACGAGCAAGGCGAGTGATTGAGTCAAGAAGAACAACAACATCTTTTTTAGATTCAACAAGACGTTTTGCTTTTTCAAGAACAATTTCTGCAACTTGTACGTGACGATCAGCTGATTCATCAAAGGTTGAGCTGATAACTTCAGCGTGAGCACCTTTAACGCAACGCTTCATGTCTGCAACTTCTTCAGGACGCTCATCAACAAGAAGTACAATGATAAATGCATCTGGATGATTGCCAATTAAACTTTGTGCAATTTCTTTAAGAAGCACTGTTTTACCAACACGAGGAGGCGCAACAATCAGACCGCGCTGGCCTTTACCTATAGGAGTAAAGATGTCCATGATTCGTGTTGAAATAAACGTTGGATCATACTCAAGTCTAAACTTTTTATCAGGATGCATTGGAGAAAGACGATCAAAAAATGGTCGTTCATTTAATTTGATAGGGTCTTCAAAATTAACTTTTGAGATAGTTTGAAGAGCAAAATATTTTTCACCATCTTTTGGTTTACGAATAGTACCAACAACATTATCACCAGTACGGAGCCCCATACGACGAACTTGAGAAGGAGAAACATAAATATCATCAGGGCTTGAAACATAATCAAATTTACTTGAACGCAAGAAACCAAACCCATCAGGAAGTCGTTCTAAAACACCTTCAACTGCAATTTCACGATCTGGATCTTTTTGAATTTCAAAAATTTTTACAATCAAATCTTTATGAGATAACAAGCTTGCACCAACAATACCAAGCCTACGAGCATGATTATTAAGTTCTTGCATCGACATTTCTGCCAATTGCTCTTCTGTTAAAACTTTAAGTGGAGTAGTTGGCTGATCCATAACTTTGTTTTGATCTTGACCGGTATAAGCATTTTGTTGACGCTGCTGATTTGCATGGCTTGAAGTGCTGTGAGGACGCCGATTAATATACTGATCATGACGAGAATCACCACCCTCTGAGCGCTGATTATTTTGACGATTTTCACCGCCATCAGTACGACCTGAAGGAGCTCCCTGAGGACCTCTCTTACGATTATACGTACGCTTTTTATTGCTATTTTTTTGTTGCGTCTGTGATGAAGCTGAAGAACCAGCTTCCGGCGTAACTACTGGGGTTGAATTTGGTGTGTCGTCATTCATTTTGCGGACCTCCCTAACATGAGCTGAAACAATGATTACAGAATTTTTCATAAACCCAAACAGTTATCCCGTTTGGGTTTATACAAGTTTTATAGAATTTTATATCTCTACAATTTTTGTGGAATTTCAAAAGCGACGGCGCAAAGCCAACATGACTGGACTTGCAACGTAAATGGAAGAATAGGTTCCGATCACAATCCCAATAATAAGAGAAAGTGAGAACGTATAAAGAGCTTCACCACCAAACACAAGTAATGATCCTGTTGCAAGAATCGTCGCAAAACTTGTAAGTAACGTTCTACGCAATGTTTGGTTAATGCTTTCATTTACAATAATTTCAATATTTTTGCCTTTTTCTTTTGCTACATTTTCTCTGATACGAGCAAAAATAATAATCGTATCATTAATGGAATAACTTAAAACCGCCAAAATAGCACAAATAATATTGGGAGAAATTTCAAAATTAAAACAAGCACACACTGTTAAAATTGCAATAGCGTCATGAAAAATAGCAACAACCGCACCAACACCATAAGCAAACGACCAGAATCTCCACGCTATGTAGCCCATCATTAAAAGAAGCCCAAGCAAAAGAGCAAGTAGTCCATTACGTAACAACATTTGTCCAGCAGCAGGCCCAACAGCACTCGCTTCTGTTATAGAAACGGTCAAATCAGGAAACTGATCGGTCAAATTAGTTTTTATTTTTTCAGCAAGCCCTGCAACATCCGATGTAAATTCGTTAACACGAATCACCACATCAGAATTACCAAGCTCACGAATCACCACATCTCCCCATCCCTGTTTTGCAAGAACAGATTTTAAATGTTCTGAACCAACAGCCTTGCTTAACGAAAGACGAACTTGAGTCCCACCACTAAAATCAACGCTGTACGAAAACCCACCATGATACTGATAACCAGCAATCCCAGTAAGTATCAAGGCGCATGAAAAAAATGCTGCAAAATAACGGTACTTTAAAAAATCAATGCGTGTATATTCAGCCATCCTTACTCTCCGACGGATATGTAGTTTTACACTTGGTTTTCATGTGAGAAAACACTATCATTACTCTAACTTTTATTTTTTTTTATTGTCCAGAAACAGGATCCACTGAAACAAACTTGCGACCGCGTTGACCAAAATGGAATCTAAGAACTCCTGAGCCAACTGCAAATAGTGTATGGTCTTTACCCATTCCAACTGACTTGCCTGGATGAATTCTAGTTCCGCGTTGTCTTACAATGATTTCACCGCCAGTAACTTCTTGACCTGCAAAAAGCTTAATACCAAGACGTCTACCTTTACTATCGCGACCATTTTGCGTGGAACCGCCCGATTTACTCGTTGCCATCGAAAATCCTTAGAGTTTTAAAAATTGATTTGAAACTTTTGAATTCATAAAGTGCTTATGAATTAATGTTTTTGAGTATGACAAGATACTCTTAAAAGTCAATACCGACCAATCGCAACCTCCTCTTAATGAGCTTATTTACTTGAAAACAGTTCATCAAATAAGCTTCTTCAAGGTTCATAATGAGCCAATTTACAAGCCCCAACACCCATTTTCACCCCTACGGCCTAATCTCCTAATTGCTCCGTCCAAACCTTAAGCTCATCTTGCCACTCTTGGTCAGGTAGATTTTTTTTGCTCCATGCTTGAAGCGTTATAGGAAAATGAGGAAACGCCAATTGTAAAAGCGCTTTTGCATACACACGAATTTCAGCTTGGGCTCCATGGGATAAGCGAAGCTGCATAAAATGCATAAGGGAATGAAGATTGCAGGTATAAATAAACTCTGTATACGTGGCAACCGGAAGAAGTGCTCGAGCCTGTTCTCGACAAACACCTGCAGCCAAAAGCGCTTCGTATGCTGCATACACTGACGTTAATTGCTCTTTATAAACACTCATCAATTCATCGCTGTTAAATGCCCCAACTGATGATTGTCCATTTACCGTATCTTGATAACGAAATTCTTTAGGAATATAAAACTCTGTTTTTACTTTTACATACCGGTAACTAATTTCATTGTATGAGTTCATGCGATGACGCATCCACTGGCGTGTTACAAAAATTGGAGCTTTTATGCGAAATGAAAGCTGGTTATGTTCAAATGGGCTTGTGTGATTATGTTCCATCAAAAAAGTAATGAGCTTTTCATCGCGCTCACTAATCTTACCAGAAACACGTCCATACGAAACACGCGCCGCATTGGCAATATCAAGATCAGATCCAGAAACACGCAAAAGTTCAACCGAACTAATTCCATCCTGTAGTGGATCAAGCGCCTGATGATCTAACCCAAATGTTGTTATTTGTTTTCCAGCTTGCTGTGTAAGGGGTGACATATTTTTATCTCCTAAAACAAATTATGCTTCCTGCCAATTTTTCCCGGTAGCCGCATTTACAAGAAGAGGAACTTCCCATTTGACTACGTTTTCCAGCTCTTTAACTACTAATTTTTGTACAGCCATCATATCTTGTTCCGCCACTGTTAACAAAATTTCATCATGAATTTGGAGCAATAATGCAGCGTCATAATTTTTTTTCTTGAGCGCATTCGATACATTAATCATTCCTATTTTCATAATTTCTGCAGCTGTTCCTTGAGCAACTGTATTGATTGCTATGCGACATGCTTCTTCATATAAATTTTTATTACGCTCATAAATACCAGGAACGGGTCGCTTTCTGCCAAACACAGTTTCTGTATAACCTGTTTTTTTTGTTTTTTCTATCACCGTATCCATCCATTCTCGCACTTGTGGATAGGTGGCAAAATAACGATCTATATACGCTTTTGCATCTTTTAAAGAAATATCCAAATCTTTTGAAAGGCCATAGGGGGTCAGACCATATAAAATACTAAAATTAATCCGCTTGCCGATATTTCTTTGCTGTTTTGAAAGCTCTTCAGGGGCAACATGCAATAATGCAGACGCTGTTTTTGCGTGAATATCATCCCCATCATTAAATGCTTTTATCAATACTGGATCTTTTGAAAGATGCGCTAAAATACGAAGCTCAACTTGAGAATAATCGACCGATAAAAATAAATGCCCTTCTTCTGGCACAAACGCCGATCTTACTAAACTCCCAAGACCATCTGTTGGAATATTTTGTAAATTTGGATCAGAACTTGCAAGACGCCCTGTTGCAACGCGAGTTTGACTATACGATGTATGAATGCGTCCTGTTGTAGGATTGATATACTCTGGAAGCGCTTCTATATAAGTACTTTTTAATTTATAGAGTTCTCGATACTGAATAAGGTAAGCCGGAACTGGATGAACTTTTGCAAGCTCTTTAAGAACCTCAACGTCTGTTGCAAAGCCTGTTCCTTTTGCGCTCTTTTTTTGAGGAATTAATTTTAAATCAACAAATAAAAGGTCAGCAACTTGTTGGGGAGAGTTAAGATTAATCGTCTCTTTATGAGAGCCTACAAAAACAAGAATTTTTTGATAGAGCTCTTGAAGCTGTTTATCAACTTTTGTGCCCAAATCTTCCAGTACTTTTTTATCACAATAAATTCCCCGTTCTTCCATCTGAAAAAGAACTTCTACAAGGGGCAACTCAATATCATAATATAATTTCTCTAGATGCTTTTCTTTAAGCATTTTTTGAAAAATAGGATAAAGCTTTAAAGTTTGATGCGCATCTGCAGCTGCATATTCCGTTGCTTCTTCAAGCGGAACTTCAGAAAAATTTTTTCTCTTTTGATCTGTTACTACGTTATCAAACGTCAACATGAGCTCATCAAGATAGTGCACCGAAAGATCCTTAAGAGAGTTTTTTTGCCACTCATCTTTAACAAGAGAAGCTGCCACAATAGTATCAAACACTAATCCATTTTCTTCAATACCTTGTTGCATAAGCACATGTTTATCAAATTTTGCATGGTGAGCTATTTTGTGAATGTTACTGTCTTTAAACAAAGGACCAAGAATTATAACAACTTCATCTAATGTAAGCTGCTCACCAGAAGCATGTGCGCAGGGAACATAATACGAATGACCCGGTTCATAACACAAAGAAACTCCCACCATGTTCATGGTATAAGGATTAAGACTGTCTCCTTCTGTGTCATATGCAAAAACACCTTTTTGTTTAATCGCTTTTACAATTTCAATAAGCCGCTCTTTTGTTGTAACTGTCTCAAAACGATATCCCCGTTCATGAGACGAACGAAAATCAGTAGGTTTAGGAGTTGGCATACCCTTGATAAGACTTTTAAATCCAAGTTTTTCAAAAAAAGAACGGGCCTTGCCCCACTGAGCTGCATCAAAAGAAACATCCGCCGGGATAAGGTGTATGGGATGTACATTAAATAAAAAAAGTTTTTCACTTAAAAATGCATCCTGTTTGTGTGCTTCAAGTGATGTACGAACACCTGATTGAGCAACTCGATGTATGTTTTTATATAAATCTTCCATTGATTCAAACTGATTGACCAACTCAAGCGCTCGTTTTTGACCAATACCTTTTACACCAGGAATGTTATCCGATGTATCACCCAAAAGCCCAAAGTAAAAAGAAGTTTTTGTAACAGGAAATCCCATTTTTTCTTGAAAAGCGGCTTCATCTATAAAAACATCCTTAAAGGCATCAAACAGTACAATGTCTTTTGAAAGCATCTGCCCCATGTCTTTATCAGAAGACACCACAACAACGGTACCGCCTTGTTGTTGCCACCACAATCCAAGCGAATAGATTAAATCATCTGCTTCAACCCCGGTCTGTGCCAATTGCTTAAGCCCTATAAGATCTGCGATTTCAAGAATGTATTCTTTTTGAGTAAAAAGATCTGAGGGTGGAGCTTGTCGAGTTGCTTTGTAATCGGGATACAAAATATGCCGTTCAGTTGGGCCCTTGCTATCCCACACAAGCACCATCTGATGCGGAGCAAAATCATCAATCAGTTTCTTGAGCATGCGACAAAAACCATACACCGCCTGAACAGGAGTTCCATCCTGCATATGTAATGGTTTAAGCCCATAATAGGCTCTATACAAAAATGACGACCCATCGATCAGCAGTAAACTTTTTTCTGACGATATCTTCATAAAACTGCCCTCTTAATAATCATAAACTATGTTTTAAAGTGTACTTCAGCTACCAAAATAAAAAAACTTTCTTCTATTCTGGAGAACTAACCTCAAAAAAATTTATTTTATAAAGAGATAGTTATTACTTAGAACTTAGACGGAACTTCAACACTAAGGGTCTTAATGTAAGACAATTTAGTTTTGGCTCACACATATTTTTAGCACAAGACGTAGGCGTACCCTCTGCGGGCAGCACCAAAGAGGTTGCTCACCCAACCTCTTTGGAAACAAAGGTGCAAACATGCTGTTTGACCGCTTTTAACGGATCAAACTCGGTCCAGCTCCTACGGGCTTAGACCTCAAACAAGAGATCCTAATACGGTACTTTTTTTATAAAAATTCTAATCAAGTGGAACTAAATTGTCGTTCGTTAGGGCTTATAATTCACTATACCGAACAACGGTAACAGTAATGTCATCATAACTGCCCTTACTGCGAGCAGCTTTGGCAGAAAATTCAGCAAAATGAGAACAGAAATGCCCATTCCATGCTTGTTGAACTTCATCATGATTATTGAGATCAATACCCATAGCTTGCAATTGTTTGCTGCCGCAATGAGCTGCCGTTTCTTTAAGCTGTAAAGAAGCATTCAGTGCAGTTTCACTATTGCTAAAAACATCCCAATATCCATCAGAAGCTAAAAAGACACTATCACCATCTTGGAGTGTGAATTCAAATAGTTCTGGAGCTGCAATCACAAGATCGTCTTGATGGAACTCAACATCACCTAAAGTGCGCGTAACTGCAAGCCCATTACCATTTTTATTGATAATATACCCACCGTTAGTCACTCCTTTTGCAGCTTTAATACGAGAAAGCTCTTGTTGATTACTTGGCTTGTGATCAATTGTTGAAAAAACAACTGAAGCAGTTTTTCCATTTGGTCGAATAACAACCAAACGAGAATCGCCAGCGTTTGCTATCGTTAACTTATTTCCATGAATCTGAACACCAACACATGTTGTTCCTGATTGCTGTGCATACGTAGCTTTTTCAAACATCTGTTGTAACTTTTGAAACCCATTTTGAAACCCGACTGCTGCATCTTTTGTTTTAAAAACTTCAAGGGGTAGTAATGAAGTCACCTTATCAGCAACAACCCCACCATAAGGCCCATGACCATCACACAAAAGAATCAACGCCCTTCCAAGCATGCAATAGATTGCTCGCATATCCTGATTTGAATATAAGGCGCAAGGGGCTCCAACATTATTGAATCCTCGCAAATTTTCAACTGTATATGTTCCATATGTAAGCCCTGAATCGAGCCTATCAATATGAACTAATTTTAAATTAGGCTGAGCTCCTGCCCCATACACAGAAGTAACAAGCGGCAATGAAAATAATAGACATAAGCTTATTAACGTTATGATTTGTTTTTTCATAATTATTTTCCTTTAAGGGTAAAGTCTAAGTACTATCCTCCTACAATACTTGATCTAGAGATCTTTTTCAAAGGGGACCCCTTGCTAACAAGCTCTCTGAGCTTATTTTAAATTATAATCATTGTTCATAATGAGCGATTTTTAAAAAAAAATTTAAGAAGCCTATAAGCCTAATAATCAAATATCAAAACTAAAAACTCTTGCTGTTTCCCTTTCAGATAAGGCATCCTAAAAGAGATAAGAGCCCAAGCGGCCTCTAGAGCTTTTTCTAGATAAGCATGGGCTGATATAAAAATGCTCTTTAATGGGCGTATTATGGAGGAACAACACATGAAGACCAATAAAAAAGTAGCTTTGGCTTTTGCCTTAGCAATCGGATGTACAACACAAGCACATTATCACCATGACGATGATGGACATTATCATTCTCACCATTTTTTAGGTGGATTAATTTTAGGAACAGCTGATGCAGCTGCAGACGTAACAGTAGCTGTCGCTCAAACTCCTGCTGTTGTTGTAACTGGTGGAGAATATGATCCGTATTACAGAAATGGTTATTACTATTGGTACGATGAAGATTATGGGTGGAGAAATCGTCGTGAAGAGCGCAGAGAACGTAGAGAAGAACGCAGAGAGAAATCTAAAGATAAAAGCCAAGAATCAAGAACTACCAGAGAAAAAAGATCTACGTATAAAGATCAACAATAATATTTTTATAACCGCTCTTTAAAATAAAAGAGTAAAAAAAGGAGAATCACTATGAAAAAGCAATTATTATTTTTAACTATCATTTTATTATCAACAGCTTTTGTTACCGCAGGATATAAAGACAACATTGACATGAATACAGGAAGCGGAAGCCCATCGAATAGTGGATACCTGAATCAAGGAAGCGGAAGCTCACTGTATAATGAGACTACTAGTACTTATAAAGGAATACCTACTCCTCTAATTAATATAAGTCCTACCGATACGCTAGCGCCAATGCCCAAAGCTCCAAATAATGATGGTTTTTATTATGGGAAACAAATTACATTACAAGGGCAAAAATACCAACTTTACTTGGTACCAATAAAACCAGAAAACCTTGGTAAACGTACAGCATCTGCTCGTTATTATTATATTTTTAACAATTATGGAATAAAGCTTCTTGTTAAACAAAATGATAATGGCAAGTGGGAGTTAACGCCAAAAGTTGTAAAAAGACATTCTTTACTAGTAAACGGTAAAAAATGTACTGCGCGAACAGTTGAAATAGGAACAATGGACAGTAAAAACATAGTAACTGCTGTGCAAATACTGAGAGATGGGCAATGGAAAACAGTAAGACAAACTCCTATGGGAGATTGGGTTGTTGTAACTCGAGGTAATTAACAATAACTAACATGAGATGTGAATAAAAAAGGGAGATTACATTCTCCCTTTTTTTATTATACAAGACTTCTTTTTTTACTCTGGAAAAAAGCCCTTCTGCTTTGTTGTAAGTAAAATATTGATTTCTTTAATGGGTTTGATGAGGATGGTCAGAATCAACATGAAAAACTATAACACAAAACCATTTCAAACCGCTTACTCATTATGAGGAGCAAAAAAAAGGAGTCCGTATGAAGGCAAAAAAACAAATAACAGTTGTGATGATGGCATTACTTGCTGTCACAGCAGTTCAAGCATCAGATGATGACAATGACCATGGAAGAACAGCTGCTCGAGTACTATCTCCAGTTGGAGTACCTTCTGCAATGGCTGGTGACGTTGTTACTGTTGGACAAGAAGGATTTACTGGGCGCTATATTGATAAAATGCGTAGCCCAGAATCTAAAAAACGCCACCAAGAAAAAAGAGAAGCTAGAAAAGCTGCTAAGAAAAACTCAGAAAAACCATCTACTGCAAGAATGCGCAAACATAAAGATGATGCTGATGTAGCTGATCGCGATAAGTACTTAGATGTATACGGATACAATAACGAAGCTTCTACCTGCTGCAAAAGTAAAAAAACATGTACCAGAAGCAAATCTTGTCACCGTCAACACCACTGCGAAAAGCACCATACAGCCGGTCACTGTGATCAAGACAAAGCATAAACATTACAATAATTACAGAAAATAAAAAAAGTCCGCCAATACCTTTTTTGGAATGTGGCGGACTTTTTTTATAACTAGGTTACGTTCTTAATTTTGTTATACTGGTACACATGTTTATTGATGTAAAGCTTCTTTCTGGGTTTCCAAAACCACTTACCTATCAAATCCCTACCGATTGGCCACAAGTCCAGGTGGGTACCCTTGTTCGCGTACCTCTAAAAGCACAACAAGTATCTGCTGTTGTTATTAGAATCTACGAACAATCAACAGAAACATTCACCATTAGAAAAGCGACTCAGATCGAACAGTTTCCACAAGATCCTTACTATCTTACTTTTATGAAAGAACTCAGCTCTTATTATCAACTTGATGAGTTTTTTTGTATCAAACGACTCAAAAGTTTTTTAAAAGATTCAAAAATTCAAGAACCGATTATTACCACAGCCTCAACAGAGCCTTCTTTAAAAACAGTCACTCTTACCGATGAACAACAAGCAATCGTTGATGTGCTCTTGCCGCAGATTATACATCCTGCTTATCAACCAACACTCATTCACGGAGTAACAGGATCAGGCAAAACAGAAATTTACAAAAAAATAATTGAACAAGCATTTTTGGAACATAAAACAGTACTACTACTTCTTCCAGAAGTTTCTCTTGCCATGCAATTTGAACAGATTTTTCGTCAAAAGCTTTCTGAAAATATCCCTATTTTTTCATTTCACTCTGCAACTAAACCAAAACTCAAACAGCTATTATGGGATGCCCTTTTAAAAAACAGTCCTGGATTAATCATTGGCGTACATCTTCCAGTACTGCTTCCTCTATCAAACTTGGGATGCATTATTATTGATGAAGAGCATGAAATTGGATTTCAAGAAAAAAAACATCCTAAAATAAACACCAAGCAAGCTGCTTTACTGCGTGCTCGTATCTACAATATTCCTATTGTTCTTGGTTCTGCCACTCCTTCTATTGCATCGCTGTACAACGTTAAACATCGAGGGTGGAAACTGTTCCAGCTTAAAAAACGATTTGCCGGAACATTCCCTACCGTTTATACCGCATCTCTTACTGATAAAAAACAACGTAAAAGCTTCTGGATAACTGATCAGCTACTGAATGCTTTAAAAACATGCTTAATAAAAAAAGAACAAAGTATTGTTTTTTTAAATCGACGCGGAGTCTGTTTTTTTATTCAATGCAAATCATGCTCATTTATTATTTCATGCCATGCATGCTCAGTAAGTCTAACGCTCCATGCTGATAATACCTTACGTTGCCATTATTGCGCATATCAACAAGAAGCCCCTGCAGCCTGCGCTCAATGCCAAAAAACCGAATTTCTTAAAAAAGGAATCGGGACTGAACAAATCACTACGATACTTAAGAAATTATTACCGACCGCTCGCATTGGTCGTGCTGATCTTGATATCACCAGCAATAAAAAACTCTGGGCTCAAACGATTACTGCTTTTGAAAAACAGGAACTTGATATTTTGGTAGGAACTCAGACAATCGCAAAAGGATATCACTTTCCAAATGTAACATTAGTTGGGGTAATCTGGGCAGATATTAATCTGAATTTTCCTTTTTACAACGCGCAAGAAAGTACGCTACAACAACTTATTCAAGTTGCTGGCAGAGCAGGCAGACAGCACAATGTGAGCTCAGTCATCATACAAACCATGACCGAACAAAGAATTTTTCAGCATTTAAATGAAGTTGATTATCTCACATTCTATGAAAGTGAATTAGAACGACGAGCAGAAGTTAATTATCCACCACTTATACGTTTTGCTGAAATAGAACTGAAACACACAAAGGAAGACACTGTTGAACAAGAAGCACAAAGAGTTGCTGCTTATCTGATGAAACAAAACAGTCATTACCAAGTGCTAGGACCTGCAAAACCACCCGTTGCTCAAATTAAAAAAATCTTTAGCAGAAAAATATACCTAAAAGCGGATAGCTTTATCACGCTCCAAAATGCTTATCGTTCCTTAGAACATATAAAACTTAAAAGCTCACTTTTTTATACACCCGATCCACTTAACTAAATCAACTAATCTTTATTGTTTAATTAAGTGCCAAAAGGGCCTACCAAAAATGTGTGGGTTTATTAACTCAAGAACGCATTTCTCTCTGAGATGTGTGTAAAACTCGTTAATTTGAAGAAAAATGTAATCTCTTACAATGTCATTACCAGTGAAGTGACAGCGTGGTAGAGCGCAAAACGCTCTAGTAGCGGGAACGAGCGTGTGTAACCCAAACGTTACTTTGTAAAAGTCCACATAATAGAAAACTTTTAAATAAAAAATATAACAATGGTTTGTGCACTCTATCACATTAAAAATGATTTTATCTTGTTACGTTTGGGTTACACACGCTTAATCGATCTGTCACAGTACTTCGTACTGTGCCGCGATCTCCTACAGCTGGTAATGACATTTTGGAAAGTTAAGCTGTTCTTGAATTATGCAAACATGATGTAAAAATATCTTCAAGTTTGTTCTCAAATTAATGAACCTACACAGGCATGACGGAGAGAGTTTTTTTCTCCAAATTATAGATTTTTTTTATAGATATGACGGAAATAATTTTGTTCTCAAATTAATGAACTTTTATAACGGTTTTTTATAAAAAAGTACCGTATTAGGATCTCTTATTTGAGGTCTAAGCCCGTAGGAGCTGGACCGAGTTTGATCCGTAAAAAGCAGTCAAACAGCATGTTTGTGCCCTTGTTTCCAAAGGGGTTGGCATGCAACCTCTTTGGTGCTGCACGCATAGTGCACACGCAGATCTTGTGCAAAAGAAGGCTTTTATCTAAGTGTTGAATTTTCGTATAAGCTCTGAGATTTAAAACATAGAGCTTGTTTTGAAAAAATGCTTTTTATAATGCTTTAATTCTTCAATCGATTCGATAATATCACCAAGCGCGCGGTGAGCATTTTCTTTTTTAAAGTTGATCTGCGGATCGTTTGGGTACCAGCGCTTAATGAGCTCTTTAACGGTTGAAACATCAATAGTACGATAATGAAGGAAATCGTACAAAGTGGGCATATGAAACTTCATAAAAAACCGATCCATCCAAACTGAATTACCACAAAGTGGAGATTTTTTTTCATAACAGTGCTGTTTAACAAAATTCAAAATCTCAATTTCTGCTTGCGCTAGTGATGTTTTTGATGCTGAAACCGCATCCAAAAGCCCCGATCTTTTATGCATATCAGTACACCAAGTATCCATACAGATAAGCTTTGCAACATCATGATGAATAGCAATGACTTCACTCTGTGCAACAACTTCAAGATCTTGTGTTGTAATAACACATGCAATTTCAAGAATTTTATTTTTGACAGGATCAAGGCCAGTCATTTCAAGATCTACCCACACAAAATAAGAAATGTTAGGAACTGGGTTCATACTGTATCTCCGTTTGTTTGATGAGTACTACAATCTAACTGATATCTTGGATGTAATTGATGCTTTTGAGATCTCTGAATGCTTTTTTGTTGCTCATTAAGTAAATCTCTTAAAAATCGAACAGAAAGAGGGTTAGGAGATTTTCCTTGTTTTTCGTCAGATTCAATAGCTTTTTGGCATTGTTGAATAGCATAACAACGATCTTCTGCGGCATATTCTGGATCTGAATCAAAGAACTCCTCATCAGAAGCAGTTAAAGTTAAAAAGCATAATGCAAAGAAAAAAATTGTTACCCGATTCATTAAGTACCTTTTTAGGTTGTCAGAAAAATGAAAAATAGTCTTTCATTATACCCGTTTTTTAAGTTTTTAATACCAAAATTCATCCGACTGATTTAAGGCAGCTTGTAGACAAAACCAAATTCTTCAGCATAAAATTTGACCATATAGTTCAAAAATCAAAAAATGTAAGGAGATGGTAATGACCACACTGCAAAAAAAGGTATCTTTTATTTTTGTGCTGCTAGCGACCGTGCTAGCTACACAAATTGTTGCCCAGACAAATGGGGCACATGACTATAATGGCAACAACCTTAAACCAAACAAAATTATATTTAACAACAAGAGTACAAACTCATACATACAAAGCGTAATGCAAAAGACAGTTAACTTTGATGGCCTTACCGATTCAGGGTTTGGAAGTAGTGGCACCAACTACATACCGTTCAGTATTGGCAATTTAACAGCCCCAACAACCACACTTTCTTACCTAGGAGTTACAACTTCTATTGCTATCGATGGAAACGGAAACATCCTTCTAGGAGGAACAGTTATCAATAGATTCTATAATAGTTTTTTTAGCCTTACTCGACTCACTCCATCAGGAGCGCTTGATACAACATTCAATGAAGCTGGCGAAAATGGGGCACTACCAGGAACAATGTATATTCCTTTTTCTATCTCTGATTCAAACTCTATCACTGATCAATGCAATTCTATTGCCGTGGATACCGACGGGAATATTTTTATGGGCGGGGTTACACTACATAATGGTAGTAATACTTATTTTGCAATAGCAAAAGTAAATTCTTCATGAGAAATTATAGCTACAGAATACATTCCTTTTTCTATTTCTGGAAGCATAACTAATACTGATACATGTAATTCAATAGCGATTGATAACAATCAAAAAATAGTTATGGGCGGGGCTACAGCAAATGAAGTTGGCACTTTTTTTGCAGCAGTACGACTTAATAACGACCTAACTCTTGATGAAACTTTTAATCCCACAACAAGCCCAGTCTCTCTCTATGGAACACACCCTGGGACCATGTACATTCCTTTTTCTATTTGTAGCGCAGCAAACAATTACAAAAGTGATACCTGTAATGGCATTGCTATCGATAGCAATAATAATATTATCATGGCTGGATTTACCAATGAATACTCTGGCGAGACACTTCTTTCTTATTTTGCGGCAGCTCGTATTTTGGGAGCAACATCAGGGAATAATCCTGCAGGAACAGTTGATACGGCTGGTTTTAATGCTAACTCAAGCTATGGATTGCACCGTGGCACTATGTATATCAGCAATTCAATTTGCAGTACGCTTGGCACTATTAACGATACGTGTAATGCTGTTGCTATCCAAGCTAATGGCAAAATAGTAATGGGCGGAAGTACAGCAAATACCATAGCACATTATTTTGCAGCAGCTCGTCTTAACACTGATGGAACGCTTGATACACTAAATTTCAATCCTACCGAAACCATCTATGGCGACAATGTTGGAACCATGTATGTACCATTTTCTATTGGCTATTCAGATGGTACATATGACAGCTGCAAAGCAATAGCTATCGATAATGACGGAAATATTGTTTTAGCAGGATCTACTAGTCGGAACAGCTCCCCAACTAACGCTTTTGCTGTTGCACGTGTTCTTTCAACAATAGCTGCCGGAACTCTTGATACGGAAAATTTTAATTCTGAAGGCGTACAGCCAGGAACAATGTTTATAGATTTTTACCTAAGTGATTTCAACCGTACTGGGATAACAAACTCTTCAACTGAATCAGGATTAACAAATTTCTGTGCTGGGCTGGCTATTGTTCCAAACTCTCTTACCAATGATGGCAATATCGTTCTTGGAGGATATGGCCCAAAAGAAGGTTCGAGTGGAAACTATGGTCTTGCTATTGCAGAAGTTTCTTCAACTACCGTAGATGGCAAAGCTCCGGGGACACTTGATATAGCAGGATTTCCTGGACAAGGGATAGTTACTGACAATGGATCTCCAATTAATAAATCAGGAACTCAAGCCGTTTATGATTTTGGAGTAACTTATGGAACAACAACAGATGAATGTACTACACTAGCAATACAATCAGATGGAAAAATAGTTCTAGCAGGGGTTACTCAAACCCAATTTTCTGATGGATCAGTTGGAAACTCCTATTTTGCAGCGGCTCGCTATTTACCAAATGGACAACTTGATCCTAGCTTTGGTGGCTATAATGGAACACAACCAGGAGTAATGTATGTTCCTTTTTCTATAGCATTTCCTACTGGTCAGGCAATTGACATCTGCAATTCAGTTACCATTCAGCCTGATGGGAAAATAGTACTTGGTGGATACTCAAATTATAATGGTGGTGGAAATACTTATTTTGCAGCTGTTCGATTACTTTCAAATGGCCACCTTGATACAACTTTTAATGCTGCTGGACAAAATGGAGCAATACCAGGAACCTTATGGATACCAGGACAAGGTGAAGGTCGTGGAATTGGTGGTGCAGGATATGATTATTGTACATCAATAGCTCTTGATCACAATCAAAATATAGTCATGGGCGGCTATACTGCATATGCTCAGAGCACCTTTTTTGCAGCAGCTCGCATTACTCCAGCGGGCATACTTGATGCAACCTTTAACGCTGATCAAGTTAATGGAACCCCTCAAGGAACCATGTATATCGGTTTTGAAGGAGGGCTTGGTATAGCTGGTGGAACAAATGACTATTGTCAATCAATAGCCATTAATCCTGATAATGCAATAATAATGGGCGGGAGCTCTAGCAATGCTCAAGTGAATACCTATTTTTCAGCTGCGCGAGTTACTTCAGCAGGAGTTCTTGATACAACATTTAACAGTGGACAAGTGAATAACGCTCCGCAAGGAACTATTTTTATTAATCAATCTATTTCTAGCGTAACTATTCCAGGAGATATTGATGATGAATGCCTTTCTTTAGCCCTTCAATCCGATGGCAAGATAGTCATGGGTGGATTTACCAATCATTTGAACATTTCAGGACATGATTATTTTGCTGTTGCTCGTCTTACTAAATTAGGAACACCTGATATAACATTTGGTGGGACTAATGGTTCTCCTGCTGGCACTGCTTACGTGAACGGATCTATTTCAGCAGAAACACCGAGCAGAACATCGGATCACTGCAACTCAATTGCAGTACAACCTAATAATCAAATTCTTTTATGTGGACGAACAGCAAATAACAATAACACAACTCCTTCATATCTTGGAGTAGCACGATTTACTGAAACAGGAATTCTTGATACCAACTTTGGAACAAACGGTACACTTATCATTAATCCATCAATTTCAGGAGCGTCAACTATTTTTGATGGTGGTAATGCAATCTTGCTGCAACCGGATGGAAAAATAGTAATGGGTGGCTACACACTCAATAACAATCTTTATTTTGCTATTGTTCGTTTAATAAATCCTGCAAACCAACAAGGCTTTCTAGGGGCATATGCTCAGTACGGATTAGGCTATTACCAATAAATCTAACTTCTAGACACTAAAAAGACCTCCTCTTACGGAGGTCTTTTTCTTGACTTAATCCACCCCTTTTTTATCTTTAAGTACATCCTTCATTTTTGAGATACAACATCTAACTAAAGAATCAATTCCATGATAAAAAAATTACGAATCGGCGTATTACTTGGTGGGCTTTCCATAGAACGAGAAGTTTCATTCACTTCAGGCAGAACTATCTGTGATCATCTTGATACCACTCTTTACGATGTAGTTCCCGTTTTTCAATCATCTGAAAACAAGCTTTTTATCTTGCCTTGGCGCTTTTTGCATCGAGGAAAAATCAGTGATTTTGAACATCGGCTTCAAGCAGAAGCTCAACAGCTTTCTTGGGATGATTTAAAAAATTGTGTTGATTTTATGTGGATTGCACAGCATGGCAGATACGCTGAAGATGGATGCATACAAGGGTTTTTGGAAGTTTTAAGAATCCCTTATCTTGGTTCAAAAGTTTTAGGCAGTGCTCTTGGAATGGACAAAGCGCTTCAAAAATATTTTTTAAAAGCTGCTGGTATTACTGTTCCAAAAGATATCATTGTTTTGCCTCACGAACTTGTTTTGTATGAAAATAATCCCAACCTACTTTTAGATAAACTTAAAAAAAAGTCGCTTGAGTTTCCCCTTGTCGTAAAACCTGCACACGAAGGATCAAGCCTTGGTATTTCTGTTGTTTTCGATGAACATGAACTGATTGCTGCTACTCAAAAAGCTAGTTACGTAACTCCAGAAACAGTACAGCCAATTTTAATTGAAGAGCGGATTGAAGGAATGGAATTTACCTGTGTTATTCTCAAAGATCCTACAAAACCAGAACCTGTGTGCTTACCAATTACTGAAGTGTTATATGAAAAAGGCCACTATCTGCATGGGTATGAACAAAAATATATGCCTGGTCGCTCTATTAAATTTACACCCGGTCGCTGTAGCAAAGAAGCTGCCTTAAAAATTCAAAACACCTGCCTAAAGGTTATGGATGCACTCAATTTTACAACATTAGGGCGTATTGATGGCTTTCTACAAACAGATGGCACTGTTATTATTATTGATCCTAACACTCTCTGTGGCATGGCTCCTTCTGGATTCTTTTTTACACAAGCAGCTCAGATAGGAATGGGGCATACTGATATGATCAACTATCTTATAAAAATCGAGCTGCAAAGGTATGGCATGAACCAAGAAATTTCTGAAACTGAAAAAACAACAACAGCACACAATCAAAAAATACGCATTGGAGTACTCCTTGGCGGCCCATCAAATGAAAAAGAAACATCTCTCGATTCTGGCAGAAACATCTGCTACAAACTATCTCCTTACAAATATGAAGTGCTACCACTTTTTGTTGATACAAAAACAGAGCTCTATCCTCTCACTCAAAAAGAACTTGTGTGTAATGCAACAGCAGAAATAGAACATAAAATTGATCGTTCAACACGAATTAACTGGAGCGATCTGCCACAGCTTGTTGATTTTGTGTTTATAGGACTCCATGGAGGCCCTGGTGAAGATGGATCAGTCCAAGGCACTCTTGAAATGCTTGGACTCCCTTATAATGGTTCAGGAGTTCCTGCAAGTGCACTGTGTATGGATAAATTTAAAACGAACGAATTTTTACGCGCACAAGGGTTTGCTGTTCCAACCTCTCGACTAGTGTCACAAACTGAATGGATTGCTGATAAAGAAACTGTTCTTAAAGAATTGATGGCAGAATTTGACCTACCAGTCATTGTAAAACCACACGATGATGGTTGCAGTGTAATGGTTAAAAAAGCAAAACATCAAACTAATCTTGTTGAATCAATTGAATCGATATTTGCACACAATAAACAGTACGTAATGGTAGAAGAATGTATTACAGGGATGGAACTTACTGTTGGTGTTATCGGAAATGAAAAACCGCAAGCACTACCACCAAGCCAAACAGTTACTGCTGGTGATATTTTAACGATTGAAGAAAAATTTTTACCAGGAGCAGGGGAAAATCAAACTCCTGCACCACTACCAGCTGCTCAAATAACTCTTGTTCAAAAAACCATAGAAGGTGTTTTTGCTGCTCTTGGGTGCACTGGCTATGCTCGAATCGACTGTTTTTACCAAACAGCAGCTCAAAGTAAAACAGGAACGGAACGAATTGTTGCGCTAGAAGTTAACAGCTTGCCCGGTCTAACTCCTGCAACCTGTATTTTTCATCAAGCTGCAGAAGTTGGCATCAAGCCTATGGATTTTATTGATATGATTGTGACGCTAGGATTTGAAAGGCATAAAAAACAGGCCATTAAAACTTTCCCCACTCCTGCAATCAATACCATCGTTGAAGAGCAGCCGAAAAAGACTACTCTATCAATAAACTAACGTGTATTAGTAAGAATCATCGCTGCTTGAATCTAATTCATCGATTTTATACTGAAAATACATTTTTGCTGTAAGAAGCCCACTAGGATCATTTTTATCTAAAAAATTAATTATAGGTGTGGTAAAATGAGTATGAAATAATGAACTAAAAAAGGGTTTATATGCATCAGCATACAAAGTGTTATCATAGAAATGTTTTTGTTTTTCTGCTTCACGTACAAATCCTTTAAGCCCAAGAGAATTGGTGGATTAACACGCCAAACGTTCCACAAAGATAGAAAATAATAGCCAGAAGCGACTAAGCTGATCTCGTTAAATCAAATAAGCGAGGAGATCGATATGATCAAAAACAGTTGGTCGCATCTGAC
>CANNMA010000013.1 GCA_947505805.1 bacterium | reverse complement strand
GTATACCCTGTGCGGGCAGCACCAAAGAGGTTGCTCACCCAACCCCTTTGGAAACAAGGGTGCAAACATGCTGTTTGAACGCTTTTGACGGATCAAACTCGGTCCAGCTCCTGCGGGCTTGAGACCTCAAACAAGAGATCCTAATACGGTAAATTTTTTATAAAAAATCTATGATTCGAAGAAAAAACTTTCTGTCTTATGTCTGTAAAAGTTTACAAATTCACGAACAAGACTTTCATCCCGTCATCTCGAGAGATACGCGATCGCGTCAGAGTGCAAAGCACGCTGGACAGATCGAGTGACCGTGGGGATCCAGGTGTAATAAGAAAAAACATATTTTTTTTGCAATGTATTAATAGATTTTTATACATGTACTAGTAAACAAGAAATGTATGCGGTTGATTATAGACACTTTAAAAAATTGGTGTGCCCGACAGGAATTGAACCTGTGGCCTACAGATTAGGAATCTATCGCTCTATCCGACTGAGCTACGGGCACCTATCTGAATACTTCAAAGATTTGTGAAAATTGTGGTGCGCCCGGTAGGAGTTGAACCCACAACCTACGGATCCGAAGTCCGTTGCTCTATCCAATTGAGCTACAGGCGCATTGAAAAAACAAGAATACTGAATAACTTAAAAAAACGCTAGTAGCACTACCTTATTTATTTGAACCTAGTAACATGATACACTTTTTATTTCATTAAGGTTGAAAGTATAAACAAGGGGAAAGCAGTGTCTGAAAAAATATATGTAGTGATCGGGGCTTCAGCTGCTGGAATTGCGGCTGTTCAAAAAATTCGTCAACTAGATCAAACAGCTAGAATTATTTGTATTTCTGATGAACAAGAAATGCCTTATAATAAATGTTTTTTAGCAGATTTTTTGAATGGCCATAAAACGCTTGCAGAAATTCATACGAAATCTCAATCATTTTTTAAACAGCATGATATAACTTTACTGCTTGATACAAAGGTAATTCAGATTGATAGGGCTCAAAAGCAGTTGCAGTGCGCTGATGGTTCAATAATTGACTATACGAGTTTACTCATTGCAACGGGTGGTTCAGTAAGAATTCCAGCCTTTCTTGATCAAACGGTTCATAGTACTTTTCAGTCTCAATCAAGCAACCAAGCACCGTTACCATTAGGTGTCTTTTTTCTCCATACATTGGCTGATACGCTTGCTTTACATGCATGGCTTTCAAAAGAATCAGTAGCTCGGGCTATTGTAATGGGTGCAGGATTAACGGGGCTTGAATGTGCTGATACCTTGAGCCGTTTTGGAGTTTTGGGTACCGTAATTGAACTGCAAGATAGAGTTCTTAAAAGACATGTTGATGAAGCTGGTTCAGCTGTTATACATGATGCAATGGAGCGTCAGGGTCTTGTAATTCGATGCGGTCTTTCAGTAACTGGTTTTGTGACTGATCAGGGAAAGTTGAAAGCGGTTATTTTATCAGATGGGCAAAAATTGGAAACCGATACACTTATTTGTGCTCTTGGCTCACGTCCACGCAGTAGTTTAGCTTTAGCAGCTGGTCTTGCTTTACAAGATGGGGCTATTGTAACGAATCATTTTCTGCAAACATCAGATCCTGCTATTTGGGCAGCAGGAGACGTTGCTTCAATCATTGATCGATTAACCGATACCCCTATCCCTTCAGCAACCTGGCCAGACGCGGTCCAGCAGGGAATGTATGCTGCTTACGCTATGGTTGGGCAACAAAGAGTGTATTCGGGGATGATGCCGCTAGCATATTCAGAGTTTTTTGGGGGTTCGTTTCATTCAGCAGGCTTTCTTGAAGTGTATGATAAGCTTGGCTGGACTGCTGAAATTGATCAATCTGAAGGATATGCAAAGGTTATTTTTGATCAAAATAAGGTTGTTCAGGGGTTTATATGTTTTGGCTCTCCGTTGTGGAACCTAGTTGCCTACAAACGTTCATTTATTTCTCAAATGCCAGTTGAGCTTTAACCTTTTTTTTTAAGCTAAGGGTGGGGGGCTTTTGCAGCTCTGTCTGGGTTTTAGTATGATGATAGAAATATATTTTTACATCATAAACTTAAACGGAGGTTTTATGAAAAAGTTATTACTACTAGGGCTATTCGGTCTACAACCATTAGCACTTCTATCTGCTGCTGAGCAGCCTGTTGACAGTCGCACTACTCGTTTTTTCTCATTTGCAGCTCAAGCTAAACGACGTGTAGTTGATACAGCATCAGCGGTTTATGCTCATCCAGTATCACAGTACGCAGTGGGCACTGTTTCATCAGTTTGTTCTCGAGTTAAACAAAATCCAGCAACATACGCTGCAGTTGGTGCACATGTTGCTGCGGGTGTTTGTTTTAATTCTTTATGTAATCAAATTAATTTTAAGCCTGTTACTATAGGACTTGGAATGATGGCTGCAGGAGCATATTATTCAACACTGGGATGTTCTTTTGTAGATTCATTCATGTTAGGTCGTAAACTTGATGATGCTGCTAAAGAACGTATGCAACCTAAACGGCTTAATACAACAGACTGGACTCAGAAAAATAGTATTGAAATAAATGAGACTATCTACAGATCTGGTTATCAACTTTGGAAAGGCTATAACGAGCAACCAAATATGGAAGGGAAAAGAAATTTTTCTCGCCAACTTTTAAATGCTGTTATGGTTGATAGTGCTGAAGGGGCTCGTTCAAAAATTAACGAATCTTTACAGTTGATACAGCAAGAACTAAGACAGTCTTCTGATCATACTCATGAACGTTATTCTAACGCAGGTCTTTTACTTGGTAGACATGTTTATACTGTTTCTAATCAAGGAGCTGGATTTCCTTCAGAAATGCCTGTTGCATTAGAAAATTGGTTATTTGAAGCTGATAATGAATCTCTTTTCAAAAAAGAATTTGGTTCAACAGGCTGTTATTTTGAGCAACTTTTAGATGATAAAGATTTTTTATCAAAACTACATGTTCTTGAAAGCGACTTTTTTGCCCGTCTTTTTTCAGTAACTGAATACAGAACTAAGGTTCTTGGTCAAAGATTATCATGGTATGAATGTTCTTCATGGAGTAGAAATGGTGCAGCATTGTATTACGTTGCTCTTTTAAAACAGTACTTCTTCTTACTTTCATGTAAGGCAATCTTTCAGCGTATGATGGCTGATGGTGTTGTTTCATCAAATGTTCAAGCAGGAACCTGGTAAAAATAACTACCAAAGATTGATCTGCTTTTAATGTTAAAGCTCCACAAGTGAATTTTTGCTTGCGGAGCTTTTTTTTGTTTTCTTTTGGAATATGAATTTTCCATACTTACATTCTATACATTTTTTAAGAGGAGTGCAGTATGAAAAAATTACTGTTTATGGTTACTTTGCTTGGGTTTAGCTTTGCCATTCAAGCTGCTACGGCTGATAATGGATTAGCGATTGTTTTTCGATGTCATAAGTGTGGTACCTACTGTGACGATAGGGAGTCTTTAATCATTCATAAGAAAAAACATAATGAAAAAAGTGGCTATTCTTGTCAAAATTGCCAAAGACAGTTTTTACTGCTTGAGAACTACAAAAAGCATAGAAGGGTTTGTCTAAGGTCTACTGGTGCTTGTCAGAAAAACTTTAATGAAAATACGTGCTTGAAATGTTTGGAGAACTTTAAAACATCAGGACTATTAAAAAAACATGAAAAAAAAGGTATGAAATGTGACTTTTGTGCGGCAACTTTTTGTTCTATGCCTGAATTACAAATTCATAGAAAGCATAATCATAAGCATGATATCTATAGTCGCATAGAGTCAGAGATTATAGAAAAAGCGTTAGAAGCGTCTGCTAGCGATACGATAGAAGAATTGATACATGAAGTTTATGATGAATTACGGTTTGATTCTTCAGAAGGGCTTGCATGTGCTATTTGTAGAAGCCAAGATTATTCTGATAAACGGATTTTGCATGATGATCATGCTTTTTGTCGCGATTGTTTAAGTGGATCATTAGCATGGAAATATGAATGCCCTTTATGTAGAAAACCAATTAGCGCAGATGAAGCAATTAAAGCTTTGGGGACAATTTCGATCGATTAGTTTTTAATGAGTTATCATTAAAGAAAAATATTTTTTAATAGTTTTATAATTCTTTCAAAATAGGCATACTACCCTTGATTATTTTTTAATGATGAAAAAGGAGTTGTATGAAAAAAGTATGGATAAGTATATTCAGTGTATTTTTTCTTTTTTGCCATTCTGTTTATGCAAGTAACGAGTTACTTTATGATTCTAGTGATCAAGAAGCTTGCATGGATGTTGAGGCAGAAAGTTGTTTTGAAAAAATTTTTGATAGAAGAAGTCTGAAAAAGGATGAATTGTACAGCTCAGGAAAAAGAAAAAGCCCTATTAAAAGCAAAAAGACTATGCTTGTGAAACATATAGCTGACTGGAAAGAAAAACAAAAATTAAAAAAAAAGCATGCAGAAGAAGAGCTGCTTATTGATTTAGCTGTTGATCAAATAGTTGAATTTGTTATTGAAAAAAGTATTGAAAAATCTATAAAAAAAATGACTAAACAGGAAGGTGATTTACTTGTTGCATGCCCAATTTGTTTACTTGTTAAATTTGATAAGCGAGTTCTGCATAAACCATTTGATGTTGACCATGACCTTTGTAAAGATTGTTTACAGCGTTGTTTGTATAATGTTCCTTTCATGGGTGAAAGTGATGAATTGATAGGAGTTATGGCGTGTCCTCTTTGTAGAGTTAACATTCCTAAAAAGCATATAGGAAAATTACTAGAAGATCCTTCGGTTGGACCATGTATCGAGTCTTTCCCCCGAGAAAATTCTGATGAAATAGATCTTTTTTTAGTAGATTGAATGTAGAGCTTTGTAACCAATGAATCATTTTTATGATGTATGTTAGGTTAATTTTTTTTAGAGAGCTTTATAATTTTTAAAAAACAGTCATACTCATTTTTTATTATTTTTTACCAAAGGATATTGTATGAAAAAAGTATTTATAACAACTTGTTTTTTTACTATGAGTTTACTTACCGGGTCATTGTTCAGTGCTGCTGAAAAACAAGCGGAAGTCAGTGGTTTTGTGCTTACTGAAGATGATTTGGGATACCAGAAATATAAAAAGAAATATCCAGATGCTAAGTTTGAAGATTATAAGATTATAGCTGCATTTGCCAAGATCATGAGATCACCAGTTTCAAAATATAGTCCCAAAGTAAAATCTTTTTTAAAAAGACCTATTCTTGAAGAAGAAGAAAATGTGATAGCTACTGAGCCTCATGTTGAAAATGAAGCTTCTCCTGTAGAATCAAAAAAATTGCTTGTAATGAAGTCATCACTTCAAGCTGTTGGTGTTGAATCATCTGTAGGGGCGCGGCGAGCTTCAAGAGTAAGAAAAGCAGTATCTTTTTCCTTTCCACAAAGAGATCTTCAAGCTATGGTGGAGATGGAGGTCCAAAAATTGAATCTTGGTGCCCATACAGATGGTTTTGTGAGTGAATTTGCTAATCTTGCCTTAACTGAAGTTCAAGAGCCTAAAGATTCGTCTGTTCAGGATTAAATACTGTTTTTCATAAGACATACACTATTTCAGGCAATATATTTTTTAAAAAATAAGCTTAAAAATTAAATAATTTTAAAATATATTGCATTTTGTATATCTGGCAAGGCATTCTGAAGATTGTAAGGCTTGAGAATGCCTTGTGGAATATTATAATGAAAATAAGCCTTGCGCTATTTTCTAAAGAGGAGGTTGTTGTATGAAGAAGCAATTTTTATGTTTGGCAGTAGTAAGTTTGTTTACAATGGCAAATTATGGTCGCGGAGGGGATTGTAAAGGAACAGCTAGTCAGTACGATTTAGATTGTCGAGTAGATTCTGTGACATGTGTTAATTGTGAGCAAAATATTTCTGAATATTGTCAGCAATGTGGCCACCCGTCTTCGTTGTGTACTGAGTGTGGGGAAAATATGCGAAGCTATAGAAATAGTATTGCATTAGTTGGTGAACATCCTGGTTATGGTGTTCATGGAGATATGTGTGTCAACTGTTCTTACTCAAGGTAGAACAGTAAGATATATCATTACTCTAGACTAATTTTAAAAGGGTAATTTCTTTGATGTTTTGATAGGATTTACCCTTTTTATCAAGTCGATTGATAGGTAATGTATATCTGTAGGCCTTCATTAAGTCATGAATGTTTCGAATGTTATGTAGCTGTCTTGAAAAATGAATTTCATGTACGTATCCAAATTCTTTCCCTCGCGCTTCTATAAGAAGATGTCTTTTTGTGCTTGTAATAAAAACAATATGACCTTTCCAATAGATAAGATCACCATTTTCTGGGGTACCGTTTACGGAAAGAGGTTTAAAGTATTCAAGCAATGAGAGTGAGTTTGCTGCAGTGACTGGAATTCCTACAATACGGCATGCTCGTCGTACTAGTCCTGAGCAATCCATTCCTCTATGAGGCCATTGCTCTGTGGTACTGTCTCCTGTGCTTGTTCCTCCAAGAACATAAGGAATCGGTGGGTTTTGGTGCGCCCAGTTTTCAAGCAACTCTACAAGTACTTTTCTTTTTTCGGTATCAGAGCGTTTCTTTTCTAAAAGGCAGACTGATTTGGGAATAATGGCTTTATCATATTTTTTTGTTTTAGCGTTAAAAATAGTTACAAGGTATCCGTCAGTTTTTTTTTCTAAGCATACAAAACGAGTTCCAGCAGAAAAAAGATCATCTGTTTTGGGACATTTCCAACTGTTTTTAAGTACAACAATAGTAGTTTCACAATGTTTTCCCAAAGTCTCTGGCACATAGGTTTTCGATGTTTTGGTATAGTTTTTAAGATCTTCAAGAGTGCAAATGTTTTCTTTTAGAGTCCAAAATCGATTATTTTGTATCATTTTTTTTCCTGATGGAGACTGTTTTAGATACCAAAATTCTGTTTCAATTTCTACTTGATCGCCAAATGGGCTGGTAACTGTTTGGATGATGTTGACAGGCTCGTTGTAAAGAAGTTGTGTTATTCGGCAAAAGGGTACTGATGCGTTTGAATCATTCGTTTGACCAATACCTTGATACATCGATTTGATTGTTTTTCCTGGTTCAGGAGAGAATTTTTTTGATATTAAATCTGCTACTGGAACTATACAAACAGCGGGTATTGGTTTTGATAGAGCATAAAAAGAAGACAATAAAAAGAGTAGGCAACTTATTAAACAAGTGATTCTCATAGCGTTTTCCTTTAATAATGAGTGATTGATGCCAGTATAAAACTCTCAGAAAAAAAAGAGCAAATATTGTTATCGTCTATGAGATAGCGTTACGTTCAAATGAAAGAGGCTTTGCCAAAAATCAGGAGAGCGAGATGAAAAATGACCTATGCCATCGTATGAAAACAGTTTTTATAATGGGGCTTATGAGTATCGGATTGATGGGTGCCGAAAAAGAAAATCATGTATGGTCAGAAGTTCATAAAAAAATATATTCACATAAAGATCGTCTAAAAAATCGAGAAACTGATACGATTATTTTTCAAAAAAAGGAAATAGCTCCATTTACGCAACTGGTTGTTTGTTGGAATGCGCAGCGTCCAACGAGTGGGCATTTTGATATTTTTCTTCGTGTACATAGTAATCACTGGCAGCCGTGGATTAAAATTGCATCGTGGGGTGATGGTATTCAAAAATCATATTTTAAAAAACAAGGTCATTGTACTTTTAAGTATGTTCGGCTTGAGCTTGATAAAGGGTTTTATGGCAATGGCTTTGAAGTAAAAGTGGTTGGTAAAGATGCAGATTGTTCTAAGATACATGCACTTTTTGTCTGCGCAGCAAATTACGATACCTTTGTCCCTGAAAAACCTTATTGGGCAAGTAAAGATCTTTGTTCAGTACGAGTAAAAGGAGTTTCTAAAAAATCACAGCAACTTATCGATCATCCTCGTGTGAATGCATTATGTTCACCAACAGCTTTGAGTATGGTTTTGCAACATCGTTTGCATAAATCAATTGATTCATTAGAAACAGCTCGGGGTGTTTATGATGAGGGTCTTGATATTTTTGGAAGTTGGCCGTTCAATATGGCGTATGCATTTGAAAAAAGTAATAAGCGATATTTTTATTATGTAGCTCGATTAGAATCTTTTACTGAATTGCACGCTTTTTTAAAGTCAGGATATCCTATTGGGGTAAGTGTTAGAGGTCCTTTAAAAGGGGGTAAAACTTCTTACAAAAGCGGTCATTTCTTAGTGGTTGTTGGATTTGATGCAAAAACTAAACAAGTTCTTTGTTATGATCCCGCGTTTGATCAGTTGAGTCAGGTTGCAATTCGTTATGATATTGCAGAATTTTTACCTGCTTGGGAACGATCAAATAGAATTGTGTATATGGTTACGCCTCGGTTATAAAAAGCTTATACGGAAATAGAAGTTTATTAATGCTAGAATAAAACTATCTTGACCATACAAATATTTATGTATGGTCAAGATAGTTTTGTCTTTGAGCTAATGAAACGACAACTCAGCTCTTTTAAGCTTAACATACCAACGCACTTCCATATTATTGACAAACTGAATATTAAATATTTAGACTGTTAGTCAAGATGGTAGTGCATGGTTTTTAAGGGAGGCGGAACATGAAGCTCAGAAACAAAGGATACGCGTTAGTTCTGTTGATAGTAATTCAGGGTATGAATGCTAAATCATTTATGAAGCAGGCTGAAAAAAGTGAAGCTGTGTTAACCAATTCTTCTTCATCTGGTCGTGTATTTATAAAAGATATTGATCATCATAAAGGTGCTTTGGGTGATAAAATTTCATTACGTTTTACTCGTGAGCCGCTTTGTAATTATCTTCCAACTGCTCAGCAAGATATAGAGGGCGCCCTACAATCAGGTTCAGAAGTTGTTTTGCAATTTTTATTTCCGCTTACTGATGTTAAGGGAGAAAAGACAAAACAGTTTATCACTCAAGTTAACGCAACAAAGCATCCGCATCATTCTATGAGAATTGAACCGATTATAACCCCTATGGCAGGATATTTAGTTACTGTTTTTTTCTTTCCTAAAGAAATTGGATTTCAACTTGAATCTTTTATTTCTCCGAAGGGTGAGCCTGGTATTTCATTTACTTTTCATAACCATGGATCTCTTAAAAAAATTAACTATGCGATTAATACTATTCGACGTAGTGCTGATTTAGCAACTGAAAACAAGATAAAAAAAAAGTATGCATAGCAGTTGATTGTGGCCATGGAGGATCTGATCCAGGTTATTCTGATACGACCATAAAAGAAAAAGATTTTAATGCTTCTCTTGGAAAAAAGCTTGCTCTAAAGCTGGAAAAGCAGGGGTATAGAGTAGTGCTTACTAGAGAAAAAGATGAGACTTTATCTGTTGGAAAGCGCACTACAAAGGCACACGCAGAGCATGCTGATCTTTTTATTTCTCTTCATGCTAATGCGGGAGAAAAATCGTGTTTGGGTATAGAAACTTTTTATTGTGATTCTTCATTTTTGACTATGGAAATGCACCATGGAGGCTCTGAAAAAAAAGCTTCTACTCTTAGTATGAAAAAAAAATGGGGTATTTTGAGCAAAGACCTTGCTACTTATATTGATAGTCAGATTATGTCATTGGTTGGTAGTAAGACGGTAAGTCGTGGTATTAAGGGAGGAGCATTGCAGGTTCTTATGGGATTTCAGGGTCCAGCAGTTCTTATAGAAGCTGGGTATCTGACAAATCCTATTGAAAGTACTCTTTTGAAAACTGATAAGTATCAATTTTTGCTTGTAGATGGAATTTGCAAAGGTATTAAAAAGTTTATAGAAAAGCATTTTGCTTGATTTTTTTGATCATGATATCTTCTTATCTCTCATTGTTTATCTATTAGTTTAATAGTGTGAGTGTTAAAAAGTATAAATGAACAGATAAGGACATGTCGTGTTAACTAATCTCTGGCAAGATTTTTTGAATATAGCTCGTGAAGAACTGGGAAGTCGTGTTGTTGATACGTGGCTTAAAGCAGTCAGCTTTTCTCAATGGAATCCTGATGGGGCAGTTGTCTATGTTCAAGCTCCTAATAATTTTGTTAAAGAGTGGATCCAGGGTAAATATGCAGAATTCTTTCGTGTGCAGTTACAGCGTCTTTTAAATGTAAAAGATATTAAAATAATCTTTTTAGGCCCTACTGATCACAAAGAAAAAACTTCTCATTTTCCAATGATTGTTCCTAAAAAGTCTATTCGCGCAACTAAGAGTGATGCTCTTGTGGTTGAGTCTCATCAAGGGGCTCGCCTTCAGCCTGATTATGTTTTTGAAAAATTTGTAGTTGGGTCTAATAATTCATTGGCCTATGCTGCTGCAAGAGCTGTGTCAGAAGAACCAGGAACCCATTATAATCCACTTTTTTTATATGGCTGCTCTGGTCTAGGTAAAACTCATCTTTTGCATGCTATTGGCAACGCTATTCAAAAAAACAATCCAAAAGCATTGGTTATGTATCAAACAACAGATCGATTTGTGAATGAATTTATTACTGCTATTCGTTTTAATAAGGTTCAAATTTTTCAGCAAAAATACCGTAGACTTGATGTATTGTTAATTGATGATATTCAATTCATTTCAAACAAAGAGCAGACACAGGAAGCTTTTTTCCATATTTTTAATGCTCTTTATGATAAACGCAAACAGATTGTTTTTTCGAGTGATCTTTTTCCTCGTGATATTTCTGGTCTTGAAGAACGACTTCGGTCTCGTCTTGAAGGAGGACTCATTGCTGATATTTATAAACCGTCCCTTGAAACAAAAATTGCAATACTTAAGCAAAAAGCTATTGAACACAATGAAGTTCTAACTGATGAATTAGCAGAATGTATTGCTCATCATGTTGTTTCAAATATTCGTGAGCTTGAAGGAGTTCTTGTTAGAATTATTGCGTTTGGTTCATTAACGCGACAACCAATTACTATTGAGCTTGTTAAAAAGGTTCTTCATCAGTCTCAAGGATCTAGACAAGAAGAAAAAGTTGATTTTGAAAAAATTACTTCTCATGTCTGCAAATTTTATTCTTATAAGCTTGCTGATTTACGTTCTGAAAGCAGAGCAAAGGATATTGCTCTTGTGCGTCAGGTTGCAATGTATCTTATGAAGCAAATGACTAATAAATCATTGAATGAAATTGGTACTTACCTTGGCAGAAAAAATCATTCGACTGTTATTCATGGATTTGATCGTGTTAAGGATGCATTACAAAGTAATCCTGATTTAAAAATGACTATTGATAAGCTTAAAGAAGAAATTTTGCGTTAGTTAGATCGATTCTTCAAATTCATCAATTTCGTTTTGTATCTTCTCATATTCTTGATTGATATCAGATTCCATTTTTTTATATTTTTTATTAAGAGATAAAGGCTTGTTTTCTGGAATTGAGGTTGTAGTTTCAGGTCGGTATTTTTCAGGACCTTGATAGGGTGGTTTTTGTGATTTTTGTAGCGCAACTCGTTCTGATTTTGTTCTACCAAGATATTCTTTTACACCTTGACTTAAAAGATGTGTATACCATTGACGATATGACTCAATATGAACTGGTTCTTTTAATGCAACCATTGTTGGAAGATGTTCTGTATCGATAATGACGATTTTTCCAGTCCCCTTTTCTAAGACAAAATTATTTGAGTGTGGATCTATTTGACAGTCTAAAAAATTACAAAGGGCAACGCTTAAGGTTCTGTCGTCTCGTTTTTTAATTGAAAATTCATATTCGACATCAATTGCATCCGCTACAATTGCATAGGCTCCTGGTGCTTGAATTTGAATTTGATCATAACCACTGATGTAATTACCAGTAAATTCAATCCATGGATAATCATCTGGCAGCCAAAACCATTTGCGTGGCAAATCAACTTTTTTTGACCAGTCTGGATCATCTTCTATCATTTTTTTAACGACATCTAGATTTTTAAGACGGGTAAATCCTAGCATGTAGCGAGTTGCTCCATGGCCAATAATAAAATGGCATGCAGCAATAAAGCCTTTGTTATAGGCACGAATAAAGCTACGAGGAGTTTCCATAAAGAGTTTTACTACAAATTGATTAAGAGGGTACTCTTTTCCTCTTACTACAATGAGCCCTGCTTGTTTTTTGATATTAAATCCATCTCGTTTTAATACTACAAATTCAGAAAATTTTTTTTCTTGTGATCTGATTTCATAAAAAAAATTATCAAGAGCTTTTTGAAGAACTGCCGGATCTATTTTTTTTTCTGGATAATATCGAAAAGAAATCGGTTCTGTTGGAAGCATGTGGGAATAAAAATAGTCAGAATCAAAGGTATGAAAAATTGGATAGGCTTCAAGATGGGAGTCTTCTAAATAATTAATTTTTGGTTTGCCGACCCAGTTAGTTCTTATTATAGGGCTTCCATCATAGGGACGAAGATTACTTCTTTGTGACATAATTGGTGATAAGCTTAAAAAGACAATACATAATCTAAAGTAATGGTTTATACTTTTTTTCATTGATTTTCCTTTTTTCAATTTTTTTCAATTTTTATTACTGATGAGCCTATTGTTAGAAGTTTTGAAAGTAAATATTTAGTGGGATATTGATTTTTTTCTATGGGAACCCTTATTCTTTTTTCTATATCATCATTATAGAACAGGGAAGGAAATGGAATGGAAAAAAACGAAAAAAACAAAAGAACACACGAGGTTTTACTGACCGTCACAGCTATTCCAAAGTATTTAGTTCATCTGCATGGCATCGATAATTTAACTGAATTTCTTTTACATAATTTAGGCCAAAAAAACTGTTTTAATTTTTCAAAAGCTGCTTACTTTATTGATAATCCTGATTTTGATTGTTTACAAGGAGTTGCTGGTTTTACTCAGGTTGAGTCTTATCAACAGAAAAAAAATCATTGGCATGAACAAGAAGCTTTTTCTGCTCACATGAATGAATCTGCATTCAATAAACAAGTGAAAGATGTCTGTCGATGTAGTTTAAAAAAGAATAAACAACCAGAAGAATCAGTCATTAAAGAACTTTCAGATCGTCTTGAAATGTCAAATCCAGAGTATCTCATGTGGCCTGTAAAATATGAAAATCATGGAATTTTATTATTTGAAAAGGGCCTTCCAGAAGAAGCTGACACTCATTTACATGATGCTTTACATTTGTTTGGTTTTTGCTCAGTTATGTAAAGAGCATTTCTCTATGTATAATATAAAATCTAAGAGCACAGGACTGTTTTTAAGCTTAAAAAATATTTTAATAGGTGTGATAAAGTATAAGATAGAAAGGTATATAGCTTTATTTTTTTTATAAAAAATTTTTAAAACTTTTTACATCTATTGCAATTAGAATTTTAATTTTGGTATTATAAAGATCGATAGTACTGAAAGCCGTGGGAGGTTAAAATGATTAAAAAAGTTGTAATAGTTGTAAGCTTATTTTTATGCGTTGATCGATTTATGTATTATAAATTAGGACAAACAGTAGCTGATACTGCGCAGATTGTTTCAACTGCAGAACTTTCTTCTTCTCATCATAAAGCTGGTGCTAAAAAAAAGAGTCTCAGAAGTACTTTATTAAGATATGCAAAGCGAATCTTACCATCTCAAATCTCGTAACTGATTTATTCAAATCTTAGAGTTTCTGTACTGCTCAGTTTTTTGAGTGTTTGAAGAGGCAGCAATGATGCAATAATGCTCATTCCAAGAATGCTTAAAAAGATTTTAAGAAAAAGATACCATTCAAGTTTTATCGGTAAATGAGTTAAGTAATAGACATCAGGTAAAGAGATAAAGGGATACACTTTGATAACAGATCCAAGGCCAAAAGCGATCAACAGTCCCATAATTGATGATGCAGAAGTGATAATGAGGCTCACTAATAAAAATAAGAGCATAATCTGCCATGTTTCCATTCCAAGCATTTTTAAAAGTGCAATATCAGTTCGTTTATAAGTGATGTACATAAAAAGTAATGAAATCATGTTCATGCTTGCTATCAGTACAATCAAAAGCAAAATAAAAAACATAACGTATTGCTCGAGCTTTAATGCAGAAACAAGTGCAGGGTATAGTTTTTTCCATGAATATGCTTCAACGCCAGGAATATTTTTTTCAATGAGTTCTAACACTTTTTTTTCATGAGTTGGGTTTTCAAGACCAACTCCTATATGAGTAATGCAATCATTTCCCCAGATTTCATAGCATAAATCGAGCGAGGCCAAAAGAAGATACTCATCATAATCACTTATGCCAGTTGTGATAATTCCTGCAAGGGTGACCGGAATTGATTGCAATTGAGCATCTTTAAATCCAGAATCCTTTGTTTGATTACAGACAAGCATAAGGGTGTCTCCCACAGAGACAGATAATTTTTCAACTACATTTTTTCCTAAAATGATTTCTTGTTTTGACATGGTATCAAGAACATTAAGGGGAGTAATCATCGTATTGATACCAGTAACCTTGTTTTCTTTCTGAGGGCTAATACCTTTTAGGGTAACTACAAAAGTAGGATCGTCAGTTGTTCCCGGGTGGATAAGTGCTTCAGTCATAAGATAAGGTGCTGTAGGGCATGTATAGGGACTAACTGTTTTACAAAGTACTTGCTGAATTGCTTCATGTGCTAATGTTGTATTTTCAGGGGCACTGATAAGAATTGATGGATAAATACTTTGTAATTTTTTATGAGTTTCAAATTCAAAACCCCTCATAATTGATGCGATAAGTGCAATAGAAACAGTTCCAACAAAAATACTGAAATAACAGATCCCAACCATTGTTTTGATCGTAGTAGTGCTTTTACTTGTCACATAGCGCCAGGCAAGAGTGGCTATAACTGAAAAACTCATGAAACCCGCCTTGTAAAGTGGACCTGTTTTTTTTACTCTAACAAAGATGAATAATCGTACAGTGTACAAGAAAGAGGGTAATGAATGAAGAAGCAGTTATGTGTAATGATGAGTATAGCAAGCCTATTAGTGCTTTCTGGATGTGGTGGAAATGTTGTTGATTGGGCAGGTGTTACCTTTAATCAAGGTGAATCGTATAAAAAAGATCAAACGGTAGTTAAAAAACATATGAAATCAATTCGTTTGTATGATCAATTGAATACGATTGCAATGTTTGATGTGTTATGGTTGTCGGATGAAATGCGTTCTTTGTATACCGATTACTATTGTCGTGCGCTTGGCAAAAATGAAGAAGGAAAGCTTGCATTTTTACGTCGTCAATTGAGTGCTAATAATTATTTTATTTCTTTTTATGTGCTGAGTTTAAATGAAATTCCGCTAACCTTATTGCCACCTGTGTGGGTCATGTATTTGGAAATTGGAGATAAAAAATATACTCCATCAGATGTTAAGATTGCAGAACTGCCTTTTGAATATCGATCTTTTTTTGGAACATTGTGCAATAATCATAAAACTTCATACGAAGTTAAATTTGATCGTAAAGATGCTGCAGGAAATGATGTATTAGCCGGTCATGATCATATGAAGTTAATGTTTAGTTCAGCCGATTATTTTGGTTCAGTAACGTGGTACTTTAATGATGCAGGAGTTGTTGTTGAGCCGCCAGTTGTAGTAAAAGTAGAAAAACCTCATATGCAACATCAACTTGGTAAGCGTCGTACTAAAGAAGAAAAAAAGGCTATGAAGCAAACAGGAGATGAGGCTCTTCTTGAAACGGCTGCGATACTTTTTGAAATTTAATGATAGCATAATACGAGCTTTTAACGGCTGTCCTTTTTAACGAAAGGGCGGCCGTTTTTCGTTATGACGAATCGTATTAAGTTTTAGCACAAAATGCAGGTATGCCCTCTGCGGGCAGCACCAGGAATTTTGTCTTATTACTCTTGGGTTACACACGTTCGCTCCCGCTACTAGAGCATAAAACGCTCTACTACGCAGTCACTTCACTGGTAATGACATTTTGAAGATTGAGTTATCTTCAAAATAACGATTTTTTACATGTATTACTGAAAGAGTTTTGTCCTCGAGTTAAAGAAAAAGACATTTTAGGAATTAAGGTGTTTTTTATAGAAAAAGTACCGTATTAGGATCTCTTGTTTGAGGTCTAAGGCAAGCAGGAGCTGGACCGAGTTTGATCCGTCAAAAGCAATCAAACAGCATGTTTGCACCCTTGTTTCCAAAGGGGTTGGGTGAGCAACCTCTTTGGTGCTGCCCGCAGAGGGCACACCTACGTCTTGTGCTGAAAAAAGAAAAAGATTTTTAATAATAAGCGATTTTTTTATAGGAAAGTTAGCGTCTCAAAAAAATAGACAATAAAAAAGAGCGTCTTTTTAACGGACGCTCTTTTTTATTAATTTAGAATCAATTGTTTAAGCAGCTGGTGTAACAACCTTTGCTTGAGCTGGTAACCAGTTCAAAAGTTCTTTGATATCTGTTGCTGAAAGAGTTTTTCTTTTTTGCAATGCAGAAACAACTGTTTTAAGTTCATCTTTATGAGCAGAAAGTAATGTTTCAACTTCTTTTTCATACTGTTCAAGGAGCTTATACGCTTCTACCAATTTTTCTTCACGGATAGATTTTGCAATTTCTTTTGCATCAAGTCCATCAAAAACAATCTGTTTAGTAAGGTTAAATGCTTCTTGCTTATCCGCTTTATCAGTTGCGCAACTATCAAGACCAAATACTCGTTGTGCAGCATTACTTGCAAGCAAGATTTTACACTGTTTAACAAGTTCATTTTGAGGTTCAATACCAAGCGCATCTGAAAGATGGTATGAGAAGATTCCACCAAGTGCTACTGGTTTTAGTTCATCACGCTTCATATCTCCACCAAAATTGTACTGTTGAGTAACGTGTGTTTCTTCAAAATCTTGAGTGATTGGAAGCACAGTTACGGTACAAAGTTGTTTTGCAGGTTTTAAAAGCATGCTGACCAGAGCTTTACCAGCTTGACGTACCGCAACGATCTGTTCTTTTTCAGTAGGAACGGTATAGCCATGAGGAATTAAATGTTTGACGTTAAGGTTGATAGATTTTTCAAAATGAGCTTGAGATACTGGAGCATTTTCAAGTTTTGCATAAAGCAGTGCATTTTTCATAACAATATCAAGAGTACCGAATGAACAACCTTCTGTTTGTTGTGCCAGTCCAATGAAATCAAAGCTATCAAAGCTCATACAACGTTTTTCACATTCTTTAAGAAAGAATTCGATACGGTGTTTAAATGTTGGATTGTCAAACCAGAAGATCTTACCAAAACGACCGTTTTGACGAAGAGCAAAATCAACGTTTTGAGGTTTGTTGGTAGCTGCGATAATAACTACATGGTCTTTTTCGTTGTTGTTTAAGCTACCACTCATAGCGGTTAAAAACTCACTCAACATTTTGGTATCACCATCACGTTGTAAACGTAAAAGATCAAGTTCATCGATAAAAAGAACGCATGGAGCTAATTTTTTTGCCTGATCCATATAAAATTGAATGCCGTATTTAGCGAGGCCTTCAGTGTTAAGTTCAAAAAGACGAACTGTTTGACTGATACCACGAGCTTCAAACGCTTCAGAAATTTCACCTGCAAGTGCTCGTGCAATCATGGTTTTACCTGTTTGAGGTGAACCTGCAAGAAGAATACCACGATCAACTTTGATACCAGCTCTTTGAAAGCGGTCTGGGTCGCACATGAAATCAACAATACGGGATAGTTCAGCTTTTACATCTTCACGACCTACAATGTCTTTAAAGCGTTCAGTAGGGATCGTTGCTTGATCGTATTCGCTTTTCTTTTTTCCTGATGCTCCAAAGAACATATCGTCAAGACGTGATTTTTTGCGTAACCAGATGCCATATAATTTTGCAGCGTCTTTTGTGATGTAATTTGCAAAAGCAGGAGCGATACCAAAACTAAACATTTGACCATGAGTAATATTCAGAATACCGCCGCTTAGAATATCAATACCTTTGTTAAAACCAGAATGATCGTTTGTTGTTGCAGGCATTTGACTTATCACTTTACCTGCAGGAACAACATCAGTTACTCCACGAGTTGTTGCAACAACGTTCAACTTACCTTTTGCAATATCAGAAGTAACATCACGAGGGTCAAGCGGTTTTCCCGTTTCGATATCATTTTGCATGGTAAGTGTGCGTAGGCGAGGGTTCATAGGACCAATAGCTTCAGCAACGCCAGGCATATCTGAAGGAGCTACTACGTTTGCAGGAACTTCAACCGTTACTTGTGATTCAAATGGTTTGCCACCAATAACGGGTGGACGCATACCAGTAACATTTCCATCAGCATCTGTTATTTCGCTTGGGTTTTTTAATGAAATAACCCATTTTTTGAGTTGGTGAGCTTTTCTACCAAACCACCAGTTACTATCTGCTTTTGTAGGAAGAGCTTCAATTTTTCCAGCAGATGTTACGTAGGTAAGCCAGACTAAGAATGCAGAGTATACAACAACGTGTTCTATAACATCTCCAACAGCCCATGTTTTATAAAATTGACGTGCTGAGCGGTATGCAGTATTGAACACAGAAAGACCAATTTTTTCTGAATTTTTTACTAAGCTCAATAATTTTTTGTCATTAGTAGCAAGTCCATTTTGCAGTGTTGCTTCAGTTATGTCATCAGCTGTTAAAAAACGTGAAGTGACTGCTTCAAGATCAAAAGAAGGAATTGAGCTGAGATTACTTTGAATAGATCTATCAAGTACAGAAATGAATTCAGCATTGATGATAATCATATTATAAAGTTGTTCTTCATCCACAAGATTAACAGCTGCAATACGTTTAATCTGATCAGCGCTTGTACGAAGATCGGTTATTTTTTTTTGAGTAGCGGCTTTTTTTGTAGTTTGAAGTTTTGTTGCTCCGTTTGAAAGATTCTGCCCTATGGTATCAAGAACAGTAACAATCACATCAAACTGACGCTGTGCATGTGATTGAAGTTCTGTAAATGTGGTAGCGTCTATATGAGATTGTATGATTTCGGCCACTTCAGGTTGAGTAGCGGAAATCAGTACAGAGTGAGTACATAAGAGAGCTATCGAAAGAATCGCTTTCTTATAAGAAGGAGTGAATTGCACCATGGGCTAATCCTTACTTATGAAAATTGTTGAACAATACCTACTAGATGTGAAGATTGAAGAATAACTAACATTCAGGTGAGTGTCAAAAGGTCATACCCCTTCAGAAGGGCTTTAAGCCGCTTATTTTTTTCCTTGGTGCTTTTTATTTTTTGTTTTTGGTATACTTTCGCTCATGTCGAAAAATTCACAGAAAAACGTTAGATTTAAAGGTCTGCATCGTATGAATAGAGTAAAAACAATAAAAGTACTGATCATTGTAGTGATCTTTTGTGGTGGTGTATTGTGGGGTGTTTCTCATTTTAAAATAAGCTCGTATGTTAAGGAATGGATAAAAAATAAGGGTATTCCAACGATCGATTTTAAGTTTCTTGATGGTAAAGAAAATATAGTGCCGATGTTGGTATTGGGTTCAGGGCCAGCTTCTTTGAGTGCGGCTTTGTATGGTTCTCGTTCAGGAATAAAGACAGTTGTACTGCGCGGTAATCAGCCTGGAGGGCAACTAACAGGAACTTCCTACATTGAAAATTGGCCTGGTATTAAAAAGTTCCGTGGGGCTGAGCTTATGACAGATTTTGAAGAACAAGTTTCTTCTTTTGGGGCAACAATGCTGAGTGATGCTGCAGAATCGGTCGATTTAAGCTCTTGGCCTTATAGGGTTAAAACTGAAGAAGGTCATGAATTTTATGCGCTTTCGTTGATGATTGGTACAGGAGCAACTCCCCGAAGGCTGGGGATTCCTGGTGATAGTGACTATTGGGGAAAAGGGGTTACCACCTGTGCTATTTGCGATGCACCTTACTTTAAGGGTGATAAAGTTGTTGTGATTGGTGGTGGTGATTCAGCAATGGAAGAGGCTCTTGAGCTTTCTCCGTATGCAAAAACAGTTGACGTTCTTGTAAGAGGAACTACCTTGCGAGCATCAGAAAGCATGATTGGGCGGGTAAAAGAATGTACAAATATTTTCATTCACTACAATAAAGCACTTTCAGAAATTAAAGGTGATGGTATGCACGTTACTTCCACTATGGTTAAAGACACAGTTACCGGTGCTGAAGAAGAGTGGCCGGTCAGAGGGGTGTTTTTAGCAATAGGTCATATTCCCAATACACAGCTTTTTAAAGGGGTTATTGATGTTGATGATGCCGGATACATCAAGATTAAGGATCGTCATCAGTTAACAAATTGGCCTGGTGTTGCAGTAGCAGGAGACGTTGCAGATTCTTATTATCGTCAGGCTGGCGTTGCTGCAGGAGATGGTATAAAAGCTGGTCTTGATCTTGTGTGGTGGCTTACTTCTATCGGCTATAACAGTTCTGTACAAACAAAATTAGAACCATTCTTTTTTGACCCTAAAGCGGTAGAAAAAAGAAAAATGGAAGAAATTGATAGCTTGACTGAATGTGATCAGTTGATTGCTGATTCAAAAGGTAAATTGTTAATGCTCGATTTTTTTACTCCGTACTGTCCGTCTTGTATGAGTATGATTCCTATTATTGAATGGACAGCTGCAAAATTTGGGGACAAGGTTGTTTTCTGTAAAGTTGATGCATCTCTTGCTTATGACCTTGTTAAGAAATTTAAAGTTCCGGATGTTCCTCATATGATTTTTATTAAAGATGGGGTCATTATTGATCGTCTTAAAAATACGATGAACAGGGCTGATTTTTACGAATTTATTAAAAAACGAATTGGATGATCGTTTTTAAGATAAGTAAAGATTGTTTTTCATTGTAACTAAATATAAAAGAATATTTTTTTATTCTTTAGCACAAGATGTAGGTGTGCCCTCTGCGGGCAGCACCAAAGAGGTTGCGCACCCAACCTCTTTGGAAACAAGGGTGTAAACATGCTGTTTAATCGCTCTTTACGGATCAAACTCGGTCCAGCTCCTGCG
>CANNMA010000012.1 GCA_947505805.1 bacterium | reverse complement strand
AGTCAGATGCGACCAACTGTTTTTGATCATATCGATCTCCTCGCTTATTTGATTTAACGAGATCAGCTTAGTCGCTTCTGGCTATTATTTTCTATCTTTGTGGAACGTTTGGCGTGTTAATCCACCATTTGTTACAGGCAACTCCTCCTAACATAAAAAACGCAGCACTTGGAAATTCCGAGCGCTGCGTTTTTAATATAAACTTAATTGGCTAGAGCAAATTATTTACTAGTCTTTTCCATCACCTGAGTTCTCATATGCCAACAATGCAGCATTTGCAGTATTTTCGCGTGCTTGTTGTGGTGTCATTATTTGTGTTAGTTGTTCAAGAGGTTGTGTACTGCACGCTATATAACCATTGCCCTGGTAATTTTGAATTGTACTTGGTACGCATAATGAAATATTTACTACATTATTCACACCGCCTTCATTATTAAAACTACCACCGTCGGCTGCATCGCAAAAGCATGATAAAATAGATGTATTTGGATCGATAGTTATTTCTTGACATTGTTGCTGGCCCAGGAGGTCTGTAATAAAAGTGATTGTTGAATTTGCGTTTCCGCTCTTAACTAAATCGCTAAAATTACTTGACTGTATTTCAACCAAAATTGAAATCATTATAAGTCCCATTAGTATTTTCTTCATACAGCCTCCATTTTTGAGCATTATTATACTCAGATTTATAGTTTGAATGAGCACTTTGCTCACCCTTTTTTGAGCATAAAAGCTCAGATTTATAGTTTGAATGAGCACTTTGCTCACCCTTACTAATAAGATTAACGGTTTTACCCCCCCCCCGCGTCAATAGTTCTAATAGGATATTTTAAAGAAGGATAAATAGAGGCTTAAATGGACTGGTTTAGAGGTTTAATACACTTCAAAATTGAGAGGACTAAATTCTCCTCGTTGTGCTTTATAATGGCCTACAAACGCAATCATAGCAGCATTATCGGTGCAAAAAAGCGGAGAAGGGAAAAAGAGTGGGATATTAAATTTATTGGCAACTTTCTGTTGAATTTGAGAGCGAATGAATTTGTTGCACGCAACTCCGCCTACAAATGCGATTGCTTTGTAGTCTCGTTGTTCATGCAACGCTTTAGAAATTTTGCTTACAAAGATATCTGATACACAGTTTAAAAACGAACTAGCAACCTGTTTTTTTAACGTCATATCATCGGTCAACAATGTTTTTTGTTCCATGCTGTATACACCTTTTTTGACAAGGCTATAAAGGACTGCGGTTTTGAGTCCTGAAAAACTAAACATGAGATCATTGAGCTTGTTGCGTGGATAGTCAAAAAAATCTTCAAACCCAACTTCACCAGCAAGTTTTTCTATAATGGGACCACCGGGATATCCGAGTTTGAGCATTTTTGCTACCTTATCAAACGCTTCTCCAGCAGCATCATCAAGCGTTGTTGCAAGAGTTTCAAACTTTCCATAATCGGTAACGCGGTACAAACTGGTGTGTCCTCCTGATGCGGTCATGCAAAGGAACGGAAATGGAATATCATTTTCTATGCATGCAGAAAAAGCATGGCCTTCAAGATGATCAACAGCGATAAGTTTTTTATCTGTTGACCCTGCAATTGCTTTTGCAAAACTGACTCCTATAAGGAGCGATCCAAGAAGCCCTGGCTTGCTTGTTACTGCAACAACATCGATATCTGCAAGCGACTTGCCTGATTTTTCTAAGGCTTCTGAAACGATCCCATTAATTTTAACGATATGAGAGCGAGAGGCGATTTCAGGAACAACACCACCAAAATGTTTATGGTATTCAGTCTGAGAAAACATTGCATGAGAAAGGAGTTTTTTTTCAGTGTTATAGATTGCTGCTGCAACTTCGTCGCAAGAAGTTTCTATGGCAAGCAAAGTTATGTTGTTCATCGATTATGACTTTCTGAAGGAACTGGTACTTTTTTTATTACGTTGTTCAATCATCTCATTTTTTTTATGAAAAGGCACTACATCAAGGTTTGCAAGAAGCGATCGAGCATATCCGGTTGCTTTCTGGAGATCGTTTTTGAAGATGATTGTTGGCAATTTAAGAGAGATACCCTCTTTTTGCCAGATGACTGTTTGAATGGTCTGAATACAAGAAGGATCAACGAGGATAACAAGTGATTCATTGGGGACTGCAACAGTTCCTGTGCCTGTATGGGTTTGAATGTTCCAGGTTTCATCAAAGGTTTCTTCCCCATCTTTGACGATTGATGTTCTTGTGAGGCTATAGTGGGTATAGTGTGCATCTTGTGGCATTTCAAATTGAGCAATAGTGTTTGTGGTGGGGGCCTTTAGTTTTGAGGTTACAATTATAGAAAGCTCAGTCAGTTTTTTACTGTCAGTTATGACATATTCTCTTTTTTCATAGGGGCCTTCTTGTGTAGTGATACGGTTTCCTTTGTAATAGACAGGAATGTTTGGCAAAGGATGTTCTGACGTATGCCCTGGAAATTTAAATGAGCCAATGTATGAGATAGTCTTTAAAGAGCTATTTATTACTTCAGCATGAGTACGTGAAAAAAGAGTTAACATGAGGTAGAGGCAGATGAGTATGCATTTTTTTTTCATAGGGGTCCTTTCTATTACTAGTATATTCAGCTTGTACCACCAACGGGCTCCTGTTACACTATACTTAACAGGTAATAATTTTTCAAAAATAAGCTAGGAGTAGAAGTTTTCCGATGCGTCGATTTATAATTCATCACAGTAAAAAGCTCTTGTTGCATGAACGTTCTGCAAAAAAGTTGGCACTTGCGACATCGGTTGCTTTATATGTAGCGATAAGTCCTTTTTTGGGTCTGCATACGATGATGCTTGTTGTTGCAGGATGGCTTTTTAATCTTAATATACCGGTACTTATTATGGTCAGTTATACCGTTAATAATCCATGGACTATGATTCCCTTAATGGCAGGAGGATATTGGGCTGGTTACAAGATACTTCATGTTTGGTGCGGACTAAGTGTAGCGGCAATAAATCCAGCAATTATGAGTTGGTTTAATGCTTACATACATACGTATCTTGGGCTTAAGGATGTTTCATTTTGGGCATTTATGCTCGGGGGCAATATCGTAGGGATTTTTGTTGCTCTTGCCTTGTATCCACTGTTACATCTTTTTTTTAAAAAAATTATCCATGAAAATAAGCTAGAGGGATTATGAAGATTATAACTAATAATAAAAAAGCTTTTTTTGATTATCAGGTACTTGATACGTTAGAAGCTGGGATTGTACTCACTGGGGATGAAGTTAAGTCGCTCCGAGCTGGTAATGTTAATTTGGTTGGTTCATTTGCCACGATTCACAATAATGAGTTGTTTTTGCTGAATTGCCATATTAGTCCTTACGCTCAGGCTTATAAAAAAGATGATCTGGATAGTAAAAAAACACGAAAACTTTTGGTTAAGCGTAGAGAAATTGAAAGACTGGTAGGAGATGTTTCTTGCAAAGGTGTAACTCTTGTTCCCTTAAAACTTTATTTTAATGAGCGCGGCAGGGTTAAGGTTCAGATTGGCCTTTGTAAGCATCGTAATGCGGCAGGCAAAAAGAATCTTCTTAAAGAGCGAGACATTAAAAGAGAAACTTCTCGAGAGATGAAAGACTATCGAACAGGTTAAAAATAAGCCTGTGGACATCTTTGTGTGTTGACAAGATCTTTTATCAAATGTTACAATCAGTAATTATCACATCTTAGAAGTAAGCAATCTTTGAAATTCTGGGGGCGTACTGGCTTCGACGTGTTATTAACGTTCGTGGAAGCATGTCGAGTTTTGTCCGGGAACTCGTAAAAAAAATGGTCATCTATAAATGCAGAACATAATATGTCTGTAACTAGTTTGTTCGGCACCAAAACTTTTGGTGACGTAGCATTCGCTGCTGCGTAAAACAGCAAACTAGACCTTGTTTAAAGAGCGTGTCTATCAGCTTTTTAAACACGTATTATACAAGATAGAACACATCACCGAGGTTCATTGGATTCGTGAGTGATGTTGACTACCAATCTGACTTATACATTCCTTTCCCGTCTTTAGTAGAGTGTATAAGTATCTATAAAGGCTAAACATGTAGCGTCTGCGTCCAGCAATAGTGCGGACATGGGTTCGATTCCCATCGCCTCCACCATACTTTGCATGAAGCTTCGTATGGCACAGCCAGTAAAAATTATTATAGAAAAACTGTCCGACCAAGATAAAATCGTAGGTGGACTGATAAACAAATTCCTGTTTTCAATTTCGTATACGCAGCAAACTACTCTTTTTAAAATAAAGGGTGGACAGAAGATTTATTTCTATAACACTAGTGATGTCTGATAGGTTTTGTTGTTGAGGTATTGTGATGGATATGAGATTGAATACTTTTATAGCTTTGTATGCAGGAAGCTTTTTAGTTTTTTGGGGCATTTTATTTTCTTTACGATCTCTAAGAAATTTTTTTCAACAATCTTCATACCTTGCGGTAACTTCTATTTTTACAGTTCTTTTTTATAGTTGTTTTTTGCTAGCTCGTTTTAGCGCTTATTCTGTTGGGTATGGCACAGAAATTTTTTGCGATAAAACAGTTCTTTTTTCTGGAATTGCTATTCTAAGCTCTTTAGTCGGTGTTTATTGTGCATATTTTTTCTTTGCTTTTGTTACAACTAAAGACATTATGTGTGAGAAAAAAGTTATGTGGGGGCTTTCCAAAAAAATGCATAATTTTCAAAGTCTCTTGGCTGTTTTTAATGGTACTGGAGTTGAAATTCTTCTTAAGGATGAAGAAAGAAACTTTATAATTGCTTTTTTCAATTCTGATAATGGCAGTGCGGAGTATGTTTTAGAAGCACGCTTATACGATAGAGGGTTGGTAAGAAAGCTTGTTGTACTTTGTTATCCAGCTCAAAAAGGTCAATTTGTTGAAAAAACACAATTGCGCGGAGTGATTGAGCGTTTCATATAGAATATTTTTATAGTGAGTTTATTTAAAATAAGCTTATTCCAGCAAGTCTTTTGAGAATATCTATATTTTTTTCATAATAATTGTTAAAATTCATTATGAAAATATTTTTTTGTAAAGTATTCTGAAATAAAGAGGTTCTTGTATATGTTAAATCGATTTTGTATATCAATTTTCATGGCTGCGTTAGTTTTTGCATTTCCTATTGTTGCGGCAACAGATCAAGAGATTACCGATGAGGTTGATCTAACTAGTTTTGAAATCCCTAATCCTGAAGTGGCTGAAGGGCTTTTTAAATCATCTTATTTTCCGGACAATGCAATTGTTTTCTTTCTTTCATCTACTGCTAAAAAGAAATTTAATGATATTGATAAGTTTCATGATGGGCTTTATAAGGGAATTGAGCCTTTTAAAAAAAACCATCCAGTAATTACAGTTGATTTTTTACCCGAAGAATTTGATGAACAAGATTTGGAATTTATTGAAGAAAACCTTGATCGAAAATTTTCTCCACAATCAATGCTTGTTGATGGCAAAGAGCTAACATCGTTATTTGAAGGTGAACGATTTAAAATTTATAAAAGCGATGATTTAGAGAGTCCTCTTTTTGAAATGAAATTTAATGTTGAACATTCTTATTTACAGGTTATTGGAGAAGGTGAAGATCTTTTGAGTCATTTTTTGAGTTATTTGCCAAAACTTACCGAATGTTTTAAGAATTTTTCAAAGCATTCATCAAAGCCTGCGGTTGTTATTTTTTCAGATAAGCACACATTAGATGCTCTTTGTAATAATCCTCTAACTCATGCAAGTTCTGTTTTGATGATGCCTTCAGGTGGAAGGCTTTATTTAGGTGAGCTTGCTCAAAATAATCCTTCTTTAGATGGTAAAAAAGATGAATTGCTTCCGGGTTTTATGTCAGCGCGCATATTAAAAAAACATGTTTTGGATGGTGAATATTCTTCTCGAATAATTACGCCAAGGCCTATTCTTGGTGGGGGGAATACTACAGAATCATCTGATGATTCGAGTGTTCCTTGTTCTCGGGCTAGCTCACATTCTTTAGAGGCGCCTATTATTGGATCACCAGAAAGGGTAGGGCAATCAAAATTTTGTCCTCTTGCTCCAAGAAAAAATTTAGCACCAGAAAGGATGTTTAAAAAAGCAAAGTCAGCAAGAAATCTTTGTGCGGGTGGTTATTTTGATGAACCAGATCTTACTTCGGATTTTGCATTTAAAGGATTTCGTATAGAATCTCCAGAATCTAATCAATTAGTTTCAAAGGGAGATGCTCATAATGAAGAATCGTCAGGTGCGCAACCTTGGCAATAACAATCAAGATCAAGGTCTTTCACAAGCTGAGGGTTTAAAAAGATTAAAAATATATGGATTGAATACTTCTTCTTGCATATCACAATTTTCATTTTTGCGTAGTTTTATTCAGCAGTTTTTAGAGCCACTTATTGTATTGCTAGCTGCTTGTTCAATTCTTATTTTTTTTGTTGGGGATCGTTTTGATTCCTTTATTATTTTGGGCATTATTTTTTTAAATACTTTTTTAGGTGCTTTTCAAGAGCGCCGCATTGCTTCTATGGTTCAAAAACTTAAGTCTTTGGGCAAGCGCTCTTCTACAGTGATTCGTTCTGGTATCACACAAGTTATTCCTGATCAAGAACTTGTTCCTGGCGATATTGTTATTTTGCAGGAGGGAGATCATCTTCCAGCTGATGCAAGGCTTTTAGAAGGATATGATGTTACTGTTGATGAATCAGTTATTACAGGAGAATCTGATCCTGTTCAAAAATCGAGTATCACATCTGGAGTAGATGAACTTTCTGAAAAAAAATCTTTATTATTTTATGGTTCACACATTGTTTCTGGTTATGTAAAAGCTTTGATTGTTGCAACTGGCGATAAGATTGAAGCGCATCAATATCAAAAAGAAGCTGAGCCATTTTCAAATGCAATGCCATTACAAAAAGATTTATCACATGTATTACGGTTTATTTTATGGTTAATTGTTTTTATTTGCTCAAGTCTTTTTGTAATTGGGATGCTTGCAGGAAAGCCGTTTCCAGAACTTTTAGCAGCCTTACTTGCTCTGTTTATGTGTGTTGTTCCTCAGGGACTTCCTGTTATCATGACGGTTATTTTAGTAACCGGCGCGTATGCAATGGCTCGTCGAAAAATTATTGCAAAACGACTACAAGCCTTGGAAGCGCTTGGCCGTGCTCACGTTGTCATTATTGATAAAACAGGAACTCTTACAAAAAATGAGTTGATGGTTACTGCAATTACTGCAGGGAGCGTAGAATATACGGTTACGGGGACTGGGTATAACAATCAAGGTAAAATTGTGTGTTCAGGAAAGGCAGTTGATGTAACTCATGGTGATCCATTATTGACGCAAGCCTTGGAAGCTGTGTTACTTTTGGATCGTTCAGTTGTTGAATGTCGGGCAACAGCAAAAAAATGTATTGTCAGAGGTAGTACGAATGATGCGGCATTAAAATTTTGTGCGCAAAAGTATGGTCTTACTTTAAAAGAACTTGAAGCTCGTTATAAAAAACTATACGAAATCCCATTTAGTGCTGTGCATCAGTATCACGCTGGTTTTTATGAGTATCAAGGAGAGGGAATTCTTTTTATTCTTGGTTCTCCTGAGGCGGTTCAAAAACGTTTTTTTGCTCAAAACCCTGCTCAAAAAAAACAGATAGATCTTTTGGTTAAAGACGGTAGTCGTGTTCTTGTGCTTGCTTCTAAAAAATTTACTCTTTCATCGGTGATGTCTGAAAGTGAGCGCGATTTTTATGCAAATCTTCTTGATAACAATCTTGAGCAGATTGCAGTATTTGGTATTCAAGATACGTTGCGTGAACATGCAAGTGAGGTTATTCAGCGGATGCATAATGCGAATATAAAAGTTGTTATGGCAACTGGTGATAACCCCAAAACTGCAAGTTTTATGGCTCATAAGGCTGGGATTTTACGAGGAGATCAACGCATTATGGAAGGTCCAACGTTACATCAATTATCTGACGAAGAGCTTGTTGCTCATCTTGATCAGACCACTGTCTATGCGCGCGTGCTTCCTGCTGACAAAGTACGGCTGACTCAAATTTTTCAAAAACAGGGCAACATTGTTATGGTTATTGGGGATGGAGTTAATGATGTGCCAGCTCTTTCAGTAGCGCATGTAAGTGTTGCAATGGGCGCAACAGGAACAGAGCTTGCAAAAGAAGCAGCCCATATTGTAATACTCGATGATGCTTTTGAAAAAATTCCTGAAGGTATAGAATATGGTCGACATATTTTTTACACGTTCAAGCGAGTTATTCTTTATTTTTTTACGACTAATTTTGCAGAAGTTCTTGTTATGCTGTTTGCCCTTGCAGGAGGTTTTCCAGTACCACTTCTTGCGTGCCAAATTTTGTGGCTTAATTTAGTAACTGATGGATTTCTTGATACCGCTCTTTCTCTTGAACCCCTTGAAAAAGACTTGATGGATTTTGGATGGATGCAAGAGCAAAAAAAGTTGCTTGATCGATCACTGGTGATTCAGGTGGTGACCATAGCGTTTCTTGCGGCAGGGTGTTCATTTGGTATTTTTTATTGGTATTTATCTGCCGGCCTTGTAAAAGCACGCACTATGGCGATGGTTACCCTTACGTGTTGTCAGTGGGTAACAGCGATGAACTGTCGTTCATTAAAATTACCACTTTGGCGTTGTTCATTTTTTTCAAATCGCTGGTTAGCATTAGCTTTACTTGGAATTTTCCTTACCCAGATCGCGATTATTTATGTTCCTGTCTTGCAGCTGATTTTTAAAACAGTACCACTTTTGTTCATTGATTGGGCCTTGATAGCATTAGTAGCGCTTGCTCTTTGGTCTATGGAAGAGTTTCGTAAGTATCTAAAAAGAAGCTCAGCAAAGGCTTATTGACTTTCTGTGTAATGATTATAGAGTTAATCGCTGTTATAAAAAAATAGTTCATTTACATCGAAAAGGATTTAAAAATGATGAACCGTACACATATTTTTACTCTGATCTTATTAACATCAATCTTCTCTCTTAATGCAGAATCACCTTCTATTGTTGTGGTACACCTGCAAGAAGTATTTGCAAAATCAATTAAAGCAAAAGGGATTCAAAAGAAAGTTGAAACAGAAGTTAACAAGCGTGTTGGAGAATTAAAAGATATAGAAAAATCATTTAATGAAAAACTAGAAAAACTTCAAAAAGGTGGAAATGATATGAACGCTTCTGCCCAAGAAAAATTGCAATCAGATCTTGCAAGCTTGAAGGCACAGTTGGAAGTTAAGCAACGCAATTTACAAGGGTATGTTGAAGCTGAAACTCGTAAAGCTGAAGAAACATTGATCAAAGAAGTTCAAGCAGTTTGTAAAAAACTAGGATTTGATGTTGTTCTTCCTGGCGTTCTTTACTCAAAAGATCAATTTGATAAAACAGCTCAAGTTGTTGCAGAAATGGATAAAAATGTATCTTCAGATTCAAGTTCAATGATTCAAAAAATGGAACAAGATGCAAAAGGGATTGCTAAAAAAATAGAAAAATCGCTCTAACTTTTTTGGAACTATGAACATCAAAGCAATTATTGGGCTGGGTAATCCCGGCCCTCGTTTTTTACTAACGCGCCACAACATTGGGTTCAGGGTAGTCGAAACTTTGGTTGAAGAGATCGGGGGCAATTGGCGGATAAAACCTGAAATGGAATTTCTAGAAATACAAATCAATGGTAAGCCAGTTATTGTTGTTAAGCCTCAAACGTTTATGAATCTTTCTGGGAAAGTTTGGCCCTACTTGCAAAAGCGAGGAATAACAGCAGAAGAGCTTCTTGTAGTTCACGATGAACTTGAAAAACCGTTTGGTTCTGTGACCTTTAAACAAGGTGGTAGTGCAAAAGGGCATAATGGATTGAAGTCGATTATCGCACATTGTGGACAAGATTTCTGGCGCCTTCGTTGCGGTATTGGCCGACCAGAAGACAAAAGCCTAGTTCCTGACTATGTGCTTGAACGATTCAAAGAAACACCAGAACAGGTTAATCAGATGATCGCTGAAGCTGTTACGCTGATTAGGGAATTATAATTTTAATTATGATTTTTTCTTGTTACGTTTGGGTCCCCACGGTCACTTGATCTGTCCAGCGTGCTATGCACTCTGACGCGATCTTGTATTCATCGGGATGACATTTTGGGAAATGAAGTTGTTTTTAAAAATAATTTTAGTTTTTCTCATTGCTATGTCCGTCCACATTAATTAACACGAAAAGTAATTATTTTCTTATGGTTATGTTGTAGAAGTTTATTAAAGCGAAAACAAAATTCTTTTAGTCATGTCTGTAGGAGCTTATTAACTTAAATACAAAATTCCGATAATGTTTTTCAAAAAATAAGCTTAATTTTATACCGTCATGCCCAGCGATACGAGAGCGCGGCATAGTGTTTTACGCTATGACAGCGTGAGTGAGCGTCGGGTACCCAGGCGTTACTAAGAAAAAGTCTCTTTAACTTATTTATGTATTGGAGTTTTTATGATGCATGCACCTATTCAACTTAAAAATGTTAGCTTTTCGTTTCCACACAAAATCTGTTTTGAAGAAGTTAATCTTACTATCAACTTTGGTGATAAAATTGCGATTATTGGTCGCAATGGCAGTGGGAAATCTACGCTACTTAAAATGTTACAAGGTATGATCATTCCTACAAATGGAAAAATACAAGTCCCTGAAGCGGTTGTTTTTGGGTATGTTCCTCAGGTGATTGAAGAGTTTGATCAGCTGAGTGGTGGGCAGCGATTGAACAAAGCGGTTACGCAGGCTTTAACTATGGATCCGAATGTTTTGCTCCTTGATGAGCCAACAAATCATTTAGATTTGAGCAATAGAAAATCGCTTATGCGTATGTTGCGTGGTTATCAGGGAACATTAGTTGTTGTCTCTCATGATGTTGAATTACTGAAGAATTGTATTGATATCTTGTGGCACATTGATAATGGTAAAATCACAGTATTTTCGGGTGCCTATGATGATTATTTGAAGAAGCGAAAGCATGCTATTGAAGATCGTTTGGATACAGTGAAGCAATTGAAAAAAGAACAAGCAAAACTGCATGATGCGTTTCAAGAAGAAAAGCAACGTCAAAGCAAGAGTAAAAAATCGGGGCAGAAAGAAAATGATAAAACCTTAAAAGGTAAAATGAAAGAAACCGGTTCACAAACGGCGGGCAAAAATAAGGGCAAGTTAGGGGTTCTTTCTCAAGAGATAGCTCAAGAACTTTCAGGTTTGTTTATCCCAGAAGAAATTGTTCCTAAATTTTCTTTAACAGCGGCTGATTTTCAAGGTCGTGTGTTGGTCACAGTGAGTGATGGTTCAGTTGGATATTCAAATCATGATCCTTTATTAAAAAATATTTTTTTATCAGTTGGATCGCAAGATCGCATAGCTTTACTCGGTGATAATGGAAGTGGAAAAACAACGCTCATAAAAGCATTTCTTGGTGATTCTCAATTGATCACATCAGGTAATTGGCAGATTATAAAGAAAGAAGATATAGGATATCTTGATCAGCATTATGGAACACTGTCTCTTGAAAGTTCAGTGTTTGAAACGATACAAAATCTTTTTGCTGTTGGAACTTCTCATCAAGAAATTCGGCGCCATCTTAATGATTTTTTATTTCGTAAAAATGAAGAAGTGAATGCGCTTGTTAAAAATCTATCAGGAGGAGAAAAAGCACGACTTAGTTTGGCCTGCATTGGAGCAAAAACTCCAAAAATGCTCATTCTTGATGAAGTTACTAATAACCTTGATCTTGAAACACGTAACCATGTCATTGAAGTTTTGCGTGAATATCCTGGTGCTTTGGTAGTCATTTCTCACGATACAGATTTTTTAAAAGAGATTGATGTAACTGATCACTATTGTATCAGCGATGGTACTTTAAAAAGGTGTTAATCACATTTTTCTACTCATGCAATGTTGAATCTATCTCTGTAAAAGGGATCAGTTTTGTTTGCATAAAAATACCATTCAAATCACCGCCATAAATCAAATAAGGCTTAGCAGGAATTGTTTCAGAAGGATCTTGAGTCGCAAGGTCGCAAAAGTAACGAACATTTTTTATAAAATCAGGTTGAACTGTTGTTCCTGATTTTATTTCTATCGCTTTAAGAGTTCCTCCCCACTCTGCAATGATGTCAATTTCATGTCCAGCACTATCCCGCCAAAAATAAAGATTAGGTTTACGAGCTCGATTAAGACGACCTTTGAGTATTTCTAAAACAACAATGTTTTCATAAAGCGCTCCTTTAAGATGAATTGAAGAAAGTTGTTGTTCGTTTTCTATATTGAGCAAATTGCAAGCAAGGCCAGTATCATAAAAATACATTTTTGGCATTTTGATAAGTCGTTTACTAAAATTTTTATAAAAAGGAGGAAGAAAAAAAAGAATATAACTTGCTTCTAGTACTGAAATCCATCTACGTGCAGTCATGTTTGAAATGCCGCAATCTTGCGCTAAAGATGTTAGGTTAATAATTTGTCCAACTCGTCCAGCGCATAGCTGTATGAATTTTTGAAAGGTCAAAAGATTCTCTATGTTTATTATTTGACGAACATCTCGTTCTATATAGGTATTGATATAACTTGGAAACAGTTCATCAGGGGTCATGCCTTGTGCGTAAAGTCGTGGATATCCTCCCTGAAAAATGTTTTTGTTCATATCGGAAGGAGTTCCAAGCTCGGCAAGGCTTAATGGTAATAATGTTGTCATTCCAATTCTGCCAGCAAGTGATTGAGTTATTTGTTCATTAAGTAAGAAGTTTTGTGATCCTGTTAGAACATAACGGCCATTTTCAGAGGACGCATCGACTACTGCTTGAAGATAAGAAAATAATTCTGGAACATGTTGTGCTTCGTCAAAAATTGCTCCTGTTTTATATTCTTTTAAAAATTGTTTGGGATTTTCCTGAAATCGACGTCGAACTTCAATATCTTCAAAAGAAACATAGGGTAAATGAGAGAAAAGCATTTGGGCTAGTGTTGTTTTTCCCGATTGTCGAGGTCCCATAATTCCAATAATGGGATAAATTTTAGAGAATCTTTCTATAACGGGAGCCAAGGAACGTTTATACATAGTACACCTTTTTATACGGATTTAACTTTCAATGTTAAATTTACATGAAAAATGCTGATTTTAAAAATTTTGAATGAAAAATTCTTATTTTTGAAAGTTTTTATGGCAAGAATAAGCTTATTTTTGCCTATTTTTGAACATAAATTTTTTGATGTTAAATCGGCATGATTTTTTATTAAGAATATAAGAAGTTATTTTTTAAGCTTATTTGCTTTTTCTTTCAGTTCCCAAAGACTTATTTATTAAACAGAAACTGTTTTAAATGATGTAAAAAAAATAGATTTTTTATAAAAAATAAACTTTAAGTTATCAATTATTATTTTTTTCTATTTGAACTATTGACGAGGGGGGGGGGGTAAATCAATTAATCTTGTTAGTAATAGGGTGAGTGAGATGCTTATCTAAAGTAATAAGAGCAGATTTTTATGCTCAAAAAGGAGAAAATATGAAGAAAATAGTAATGGGGCTTATGGTAGTCTCAACCTTAGGATTACAGGCTGGAGTAGGAGATACACGCCGGGTCTGTAATTCTTCTAAACAATCCGATAGAAAACCACAAGCAGGTCCAACCAGAAGGTGGATACCGAGTGCAGCAAAAAAAGATCAATATACCCCATTAATGAAAGCTGTGAGCGTTGGATCATTAACACAAGTACAAGAACTTGTTGCTGGCGGTGCCAACGTGAATGCAAGAACTTGGCAATATGATTGGCAACATTATGTTACTGCTTTAGATGCTGCTAATTATAATTATGGACAAAATTCTAATTCCATAGAAATTTATAATTTCTTGATAAGTAAAGGTGCTCGAAAAGCGGGATCCATGCCCAGTTTTTATACCTTTCAGGGCGCTGTAATATAGCTTTATGAAAAACTGTTTTCAGAAATGAACAATATAACAACAACGGGGGCTATCAACTATTTTTAAAGAAAAATATTAACGATCTCAATTATCTTATGACTTATGGTTTTATAGACGTGAATATTCCTGTTCAAATGATTAAAAAGCCTCTGAGCCCAGAAGCAGGTACAGTAGAAAAACGTGAATGGTCTGCTGGTGGACGTGCTAAAGATACTTTGATAAATCAGCGTTATGAAGGAAATGGTGTTTGGACTCCTTTTTTTTGAAATGATAAGAACTAATTTTATCAAATCAGATCGATTGTAATAAAAAACCCTGGCGAGATCCAGGGTTTTTATTTTTCTATGTATCATGATTTTTTTGTTAGTTTTTTGATCGGCATGATTCTTTTGTTGATTTAACAATGTGTTATAGTAGAAAATTTATTTATAAACTTAAAAAATATCATAAAAATTTTTTTATTAATTTGCTAACAAAAATAGGCTTAAAAAATGAATAAGTTCAGGGCTAATAAGTTAGGTAGAGTGATTGGGCTTATTTTTTTTGGAACATTTCTGATGATTGTATTGATGAGCAAGAACCAGTCTTCATCTTCTCAGCTTCAACTTATTCGTTTTAAAAAAGAAAATGCATGTTATTTTTTTCCAGTTTATACCAATCAAGTGAGTTCTAATTCTGGGTTACTATGGTCATCGTTAGTAGATTTGGTTTCCTTTCCTGAAGACATCAAGACAGTTATTGTGGTGCAGCATGGAATAGCTCGTAATGGAAGCTCTTATTGCAAAGCATTAGAAAAAGCATGTGTGCAGAAAAAAGGCTCACAGAAAAATATTCTCATTATAGCACCTCATTTTTTTGCAAAACCTTTTTCTAACTATGAACTGTTTTATAAAAAAGAGATTACAAACTATGTAGTTCCTGTGTGGAGAGAGCAGGAATGGTCTCAAGGTTTATGTTCTGTTCAAGGGGTTAAAGCGAGTTCTTTTAGCGTATATGATGATCTACTTAAAGAATTAACCAATAAAGAACAGTTTCCCTCGTTACAAAAAATTGTCTTTGTTGGCCATTCTGCTGGAGGGCAGTATGTTCACCGGTATTCAATTTTAAATAATGCGCATGAACAGTATGTACAGGCCGGGTATGAGATTGTGTACATTGTTGCGAACCCTTCATCATATCTTTATTTTACTCATGAACGACCATTTAAAAACACCTTTAGACCGTATAATACAATTGAATGTCCTTTTTATAATTATTATAAATATGGGCTTGAAGGGCTGGAAGATCATTGTTATTGCTCACTCATTAGTAATAATCCTCAAAAGCTCTTTAAACGATTTGCTCAAAGACAGGTGTGTTATGTTCTTGGGATGAATGATACTGATTCAAATGGGTTGCATCTTGATAATCATTGTGAGGCTCAAGCGCAAGGAAAAAATCGATTTGATAGAGGAACATTATATGGGGAGTATGAGCGGTATCTTTCTGAAAAATGGGGCATAGCGCTGAATCATACTCATTGTTATGTTCCTGATGTTGGGCATGATAAGGATAGTATCATGGAATCTTACTGCGTACGGAAAAACTTTTGATCTTTTGTTAGTTTTTCAATCTGTTATACTAAAAAAACCTGATTCATATATGTAACAAGAGGTTCTCATGAAAAATTTTTTTATTAGTATGTTAGCAAGACTAGGCATACAAGTTGGACAATCTTCTGAAGTGGATCCATCAAAAAAACTCTTTCGAGAAACGTATGTAAGTACTTTGTTAGATGCTGAAAGAATTCAAAAAGACATGGAAAAAATATTCTTTACGATACAAGGTTAAGGCGTTCCAGTTGATGTTCACGTTGCTTTAACTGTCTATAATCAGGAGCTACATACATCTAGTAAAAATTATGCAGTTACTTTTTCTGAAGATGAAGCAGCTCTTTTGCTTTTTCGCATAAAACAACAAGCAGCGTTAGTTATAAAAGCTCATCCAGAAATTTCTTTTATCAATCAAGATAAAATCTTATAACTTATTGTGATAATACTTTGCACAAGATGAATAGTTCCATTTTTTTAGAATGTACTAAGCGTTTTCTTCACACGTTGCTTTTTTTAAGAGTTTATCTGCAGGGCATTTACCAGCATTATTTTGAAGATATAAGTCAGCATCAGCATCGATAAGTCTGAATGCTGTAGAGAGATTTCCATTTTCTGCAGCATGCATAAGAGCCGAATAGCCATCAAGATCTTGAAGATCAACATTGACCCCAGGAACATTGAGAAGGGCTTGTATTATTGCCTCTGCAGTTTCGTTTTGTGCAGCGTACATAAGAGCAGTTTTTCCATCATTTTCTTGGAGATTAACATTGATGTTAGGAGCATTGAGAAGGGCTTGTGTTGTAAGTATGTCGTTGTAATTTACGGCAAGCATAAGAGCAGACCCGCCAAAATGATCTTGAAGATTAACATTGATGTTAGGGGCATTGATAAGAGCTTGTACGATGGCGGTATGTCCTTCATGTGCAGCAAGCATAAGAGCAGAATTATGATTATTGTTTTGGAGATTAACATTGATGTTAGGGGTATTGATAAGAGCTTCGACTATGGCTATGTTTCCTGACTTGGCAGCACTCATAAGAGCAGAATAATTATTATTATTTTGGTGATTAACATTGATGTTAGGAGCATTAATAAGAGCTTCGACTGTCGTTGTATGTCCTAACTTTGCAGCAACTATTAAAGCAGTATTGCCATCGATAGCTTCAAGATTAACATCGATGTTGGGGGCATTAATAAGAGCTTGTACTGTAGTCGTATAGCCACCTATTGCGGCATACATAAGAGCACATTGTTCATTAGCATTGAAGAGATTAACATTGATGTTAGGAGCATTGATAAGAGCTTCAACTGTGGCAATATGTCCTTCCTGTGCAGCGTACATAAGAGCAGTTTTCCCATCATTTTCTTGGAGATTAACATTGATGTTAGGAGCATTGATAAGAGCTTGTACAATTGCTCTATATCCGTATTTTGCAGCATACATAAGAGCAGTCATCCCATGATGATCTTGGAAATTAACATTGATGTTAGGAGCATTAACAAGATCTTTTATTGTGTGAAGACTTCCACTTTTAGCTGCAAGGATAAGTTCTGAGTTGGCTTGCTTTTGTGCAGCTTCTAGTGTTGCAAAGCAAATAAACAGTAGGGAAAGAGTAATTTTTTTCATAATAACCTCATTTTTAGTATTTATTAATTATCAAGTATTTAGATACCTATTAAAACATTATTCATAATTAATAATATCAAGCTGTATTTTTTATTGTCAACGGTATAAATGAAAAACATTAAGAATGATAGATTGTCAGATAAAAATAAGCTCATTTCTAATGTTGCATTATCCTTAATTAAGACCTGATAGCATATAATCTTTAAATTTTAAAAAATAATTTAATATTTCTATTTAAACTATTGACATGGGGGGGGGGTAAATCAATTAATCTTGTTACTAAGGATGGGCAGGGTGCTTATCTAACGCAGTAAGAGCAAATTTTTATGCTCAAAAAGGAGAAAAATATGAAGAAAATAGTAATGGGGCTTATGGTAGTCTCAAGCTTAGGAATAGGGCAAAATATGCAATCTATAAGTGGTCCTAATGTAGTAAGTCGAAATTTTGTCCGTCTGCATAATGAGAATATTTCCTTTCAAGCATTTCGTGATAAGCTAAACCGACTATCACCAAAACAACTTTTAGCTAAGTTAAACCGTTTAGTGAAAAGTTCTATAAACGTAGATAAAGAAATGCTGAAATTTAATCATAACATGATTGACCAACTATTTTTTGTAAATAATCTATATGTAAATTTCTTAGATGACTATTCTAGATATATTTATGCGCTTATGGCGGATAGATTGATAGATTCGGTTCAGGGTAAGACAGCCATCTTCACAACAACAAAAGAAGAATTGATCAGTCTGCGGAACGGGTTAGGTAGAGTAAATGTTGGTGAAACTGACCCTATTCCGACAGAGGAGTCGCAGCTTAATGAACATCATGATTATTCCCAATATGAAGGACAACCGCTTTAAACGTATCGCAGTAAATTGATTGCAATAAAAAAACCTGGATTTCGCCAGGTTTTTTTATTTTTCTAAGTATCTCAAATTACTTACTCAAGTACGTTTTCATTTGATCTTCAAGTTGTTTGCTTACCTGAGCACCGCCTCCTTGCAAGGTTCCATTCTTTCCACCACCTGTAAGTCCAGTAGTTGTTTTAAGCCAAGAAGCAAATACCGTAAAATCAATAGTCTTTTGATGTTCTACAGAAAGGGTCGCATAGAAGTTTGATTTACCTTCAGTGCTGGTTACTAAAAAGTAAAAACCAGGTTTTTGCGACTGGAGTTGGTTTGCAATTTCTCGTATATCGTCAGTGCTGTAGGTATCAAGGGCTAGATACAAAAACGGCACATTTTTGATCATACTTGTTTTTGCAAGCCATGCGGGCATGTTGTTTTTTAGAATTTCTTTTTTGAGTGTTTTGATCTGTTGGTGAGCTTCATGGAGCAGGCATTGGTGTTTTTCAACAGCAGCAACAACTTCTTCCGGTTTTACTTTAAATTCTTGGCTTAGACTTTTTACCGCGTTGAAGTTTTTTTGCATTAACTCAACAGCTTTTGGACCAGTAACTGCAACAACTCGTCTAACGCCCGCTGAAAGAGCCCCAATTTCAGTTATTTTGAACGATCCAATAACCCCTGTTGAAGGAACATGAGTACCACCACACAGTTCTGCAGAAAAGCCAGGGACATCAACAACGCGTACTTTTTCAGGATTATATTTTTCTCCAAAAATCGCGATGACTCCTTTATCGAGTGCATCTTTATAGTTTGTCTGGAAAACTTGAACGGTAATGTTTTCACGGATCTTATCGTTGACTACTGTTTCAACATGGGTGATTTCTTCGTTAGTTAGATTTTTATGATAGGTAAAATCAAAGCGCAGATACTCAGGATGAACCACAGAACCAGCTTGCTTAACCTGTTTGCCAAGTAAATTAATAAGTGCTGATTGTAAAAGATGAGTTGCGGTGTGGTTGTTCATGGTTGCGATTCGACTTGGCAAATCAACCTGTTGCATGATTGCATCACCAACTTGTATATCGGTAGGAGCAGTTATTTTAAAAGCTTGCGCAGTTGTTCCCCATTTTCTGAGTGCGGTGATAGATGCTTTTTTGTCATGGATAGAAACCCAGCCTTGGTCATCAACTTGTCCGCCTGTTGTTACAAAAAATGGACATTCTTTGGTGATAACCCAGACTTCAGTACCAGCTGAAGCTTTTTGAGTGAGCGCATCATCAACTAAAAGTCCAACAATACTTGAAGGAACAGTTGTTTTTTCATAGCCCACAAAAGTGGTTGTGATGGTTGCTGGAAGTTCAATCTCTTTCAAAACTTCTTTCATTTTTTTACCAGATGCTTGACGTTGTTTTTCCATAGCTGTTTCAAATCCATCAAAATCAACTTTGTAGCCACGTTCTTGTGCGGCAAGCATGGTAACTTCAAAAGGAAATCCATACGTATCGTACAATTTGAATGCTTGCTCGCCAGAAATTTCTTTTGACTCTTCTTGTTGTTTTAAAAACTCTTCAAGAATTTGTTGGCCACGAATTAAGTTTTGTGCAAACTGCTCAATTTCATTATGGAGCAAGTTCACGATCATTGTTTCATTGGTTTTTAGTTCGGGATAGATAGGAGACATTTCTTTGATAAGTACTTTTGCAAGATCGGGGAAGATATTTTTTGTGGTAAGTTTTTGAGCAAATAATGCAGCTCGGCGAATAATTTTTCTGAGGACATATCCACGGCCTTCATTCGAAGGAGAGCCCCCATCAGCGATAATAAGCGATGATGAACGAATATGATCACATAGCACATGAAAAGCTGCCTTAGTTTTGTCATCTTGCTTATGATAATCAAGGCCGGTTAGTTTTTCGATTGCTGCAATGAGAGGCAAAAAGAGATCAGTTTTGTAGACTGTATCAACCCCTTGCAGCACACAGGTTACTCGTTCAAGTCCCATGCCAGTATCAACACCGGTCTGTTTTAAAGGAACGAGTGCGCCATCTTCTTGCATATCAAATTGCATAAACACATTGTTCCAGATTTCAAGAAGTCTGCCTGTATCAAAATCTTCATAGGTTGGTATTTTTGACCGTTCTGATTCTGGGCGTTGATCAACATAAATTTCGGTACATGGACCGCAAGGGCCAGTGTTTCCCATCTGCCAAAAGTTATCCTTTTTGCCAAATCGCATAATGCGTTCAGCAGGAATGCCCATTTGTTTGTTCCAAATATCAAACGCTTCATCATCTTTTTCGTAGACAGAAACGTACATAGTTTTAGGATCAAGACTGAGTTCTTTGGTTAAAAAATTCCAGGCAAATGCAATAGCATCTTCTTTAAAGTAATCGCCAAAAGAGAAGTTTCCCATCATTTCAAAAAAAGTAAGATGACGCTTAGTAAAGCCAACGTTATCAAGATCGTTATGCTTTCCACCAGCTCTAACACATTTTTGAATAGTCACTGCTCGTTTATAGCTTTGGTGTTCTTTGCCAAGAAATAAGTCTTTAAATTGGTTCATGCCCGCGTTTGTGAATAAGAGGGTTGGGTCTTGTGCTGGAATTAATGATGAGCTTCCAACTTGTTTATGTCCGTGCTTAACAAAAAAATCGAAAAACTTTTTGCGAATTTCCATCGACTTCATAAGGATCCTTTCTAAAGGTTATTTTCGGTCAAGAGTACCATAGAATGGGTTATTAGTCTTGAAGGAGTGAATCGATGTCTTTAAAGGGAACTATTTTTGTTGCAAGAAGCGTTCCATTAAATTCTCCGTTGTAGACGACATAGCCTTGAACAGAAGTTATTTCAGGAGCTTTGGTTTTAGAAAGAGCATAAAAATAGTGGATATTTTTGGTAAAATCTTCTTGGAACGTTGAACTTGATTTTATTTCAATCGCTTTGAGAGTGCCTCCCCACTCCGCAATAAGATCAATTTCGTTTCCGGTATAGTCTCGCCAAAAATAAAGGTTTGGTTTGCGAGCAGAGTTTAAACGGCCTTTCAGAAGTTCAGAAATAACCATGTTTTCATAGAGCCCACCCTTAAGGTAGTGATTTTTTAGTTGTTGTTCATTTTCTATTTCAAGCAGATTGCATGCAAGGCCGGTGTCATAAAAATAGATCTTTGGCATTTTTATAAGCCGTTTACTGAAATTTTTATAAAAAGGATGAAGAAAATACACGATATAACTTGCTTCAAGAACTGAAAGCCATCGTCGTACCGTTACATCTGAAACTCCACAATCATTAGAGCTTATACGAAAATTCAACACTTAGACAAAAGCCTTATAGAGCAAGCTAATTGAAGAAATGCTAGGCTTGCTTCTAAAGTTTTTGACCAACAAATTTTTAGACCTCTGTACCATGATAAA
>CANNMA010000011.1 GCA_947505805.1 bacterium | reverse complement strand
ACTTGTTGATTAGAATCAAGTGGCGCGCCTCGTTGAATACCCAATCCAATTCTGACCTCTGATAAAGCACCAGGATACATAAGCCGCTGAATGCTTGCGCAATACATCCTAAACGAATCCGGAGTTACTTCTTCTCCCAAATTTTTTTCTATTATATCATTCCCAAAATAGGCTCTTATCTGCTTAGTTTCACTCTTAAACGCAAACTTTTCGACACGTCCAAAGGAATTAAATTGTGGTGTGATAGCGTGAAGAAATTCTAAAAACTTTTTATGTGATTCAGATTTATAGTGTGCTCCAGCAGGCAATTGTAGTTGATTGTCAGCAGCATGCATACCTTGTAGAACAAACAACATTCCAAACATCAATACTATTCTTTTCATTTTTTCTCCTTGAGAAAGAATTGTTAATCCGCCAATCGCGCAAGCCCTTTTTGCTTACTGCGATTAAAACAGTACACAAACAAAATAATGGCACAGATTGCATACACAATGCTCAGCACATACCCCTTAATCAAGTAGCTTGTTGGATCTTGCTGATGCATTACATACCCTCTCTTTTCCAACACCCAACAAGATGATCATCAACCATCCCAACTGCCTGCATGAATGCGTACATGATAGTAGATCCAACAAACGTCATACCCCGTTTTTTAAGATCTTTTGATACTGCATCACTTTCAAACGTTGTTACAGGAATATCTTTAAAAGTGAGCCCATAAAATTGTACCTGCTTTTGTGGTACAAAACCCCACACATACCGATCAAATGAACCAAACTCTTTTTGGATAGTTAAAAAAACCTGTGCATTAGTACGTGCTGCATATATTTTTAACCGATTGCGAATGATACCAGGATTTTCACGTAAAGCCTCAAGTTGCTGATCAGTCATCAATGCAACAAGAGAAGGGTCAAAATTATGAAAAGCTTTTCGATAGCCTTCGCGACGTTTTAAAATAGTTTCCCAACTAAGACCCGCTTGAGCCCCTTCTAAAATCAACATTTCAAATAAACGCTGATCGTCATGCACGGGAACTGCCCATTCATTGTCGTGATAGTCAGCATAAAACTCTTGACCGGGCTTACTACCAAAACATCGATTTCTCATCATAAGAGCATCTTTCTATAACTATGATGTAAAAAAAAGGACCGATTAAAACCAGTCCAGAATTTAATATACAATGAATATTTATTTTATTTTTCAGTATGTTTACAGGTAACAGACAGTTTAAATTCATCATTACCGATGTCACTCTCTTTTGCATTCACCTCTAACGCCACTTCAACGATAGTACAGTTGCTATCTTGAAGACGCCGAGAAGACATATTAAAACCACCAGTTTTGTTGGCCATAAGAAATTTAAAGACCATAGAACCAGGAGTGCCTGTTATAAAATTACTACCATCATTCACTCCACCAGGTACCATACAGATATTTACGTATGATTGTTTATCTTTTTCTTGATTACCCGATGCATCAAGTTTTCTAATAACAAATTGAGCATTTTGAGCCATGATAGCATTAATATTATTGTCAATAACCACATTCTGAAAGCCCGTTATTTGAAAAAAAGGAGTTATTGTTTGACCTGCTGGAAGAGTTAGATAACTCCACCATTTTAATCGATCAATAAACAGTAGATCAAATAAGGTATTATTGGTTATTGATGTTATAACCAATTTTGGCATTTGAGCCTGAACAGTTGCTGAAAGAGTTACAATAAGAACCGCTACAATGGTTATTCGCTTGAATAAAAAATTCATAAAGTTTCCCTCAAATTATTGGTTTTAATGTTAATATAAGTGTCAATAGTATCATCTGCTTGCTATTGTGTTTCAAATTTTTCAAGAGCTTTTTCGCAAGCTGCAAGACGTTCTTCGTCAGTAGGATGATTTCTATTCCACCATGAATAGTGAATGCGCCCTTCGCGTCTATGCTTTTTAAAAAAATCATTAAAGGCAATAGTTTTTTCAAAAAATTCTTTCCGTGCTTGTGTAAGTTCTCTGCTTTTAAAACAAAAAACAAATTGATCCGCTTCGCGTTCTTCTTTTCTTGTAAAATAACAATCAGAAGCTGTTTTAATGTGAGGATATATTTTAAAAGCACCATAGAGGCCGGCTGCTGTTGCGCATAGTTTTGTCACAAAAGAATCTGATAGAGCATAAGCGCAAGTAGTAATCGATTTGTATGCTGCTGCACCCGACAACAGGGCTAAAACTTTCGATATTTTTTTGGTTGTTTTTCCTCTTTCTCTATGCTTTAAAACCGCATGTCCCAATTCATGTAAAATTGCACTAAGAACATGGGGAGAAGAAAAATAATTATCATTTTCAAAAACAACACATTGTATCAACTCGCCTTCATCATCTTGATAGGTAGCAGCTGATCCACCAAGGCCTACCAAATAATCCTCTTCTTCTTGATTAAAAACATCGATAACACCAGGTTTTTCTAAGAGTGCAGATTCAGCTTGTTCATTCATTCCAATACAAAGACCATTACCAACCTTTGAATAAAAAAGCTGTAATGCGGGAGTGGGATTTTGAGAAGGAACATGAAGGAATTCAACTTCTTTAAATCCGAATTGAGCAAAAACAGGCCGTATTTTTTTTGTTATTTTTTCAGGTAAAGTAGATTCAACAATTTCATCAAACAACTGTGTGGGCTTTTCTGCAGACACTTCTGAGATTGCAGCCGGTACGACTGCCACATAACTCAAGACAAGCATCGACGCTATCACGACCGATCTAGATATAATATTCATAAATTTCCCATCGAATGATTGTTTTATACATTTTGGCACAAAAGCATCAAAGTACTATCTACAGAGTGGTTTGTAAAATGAAGAATGATTTTTATAAGAATAATAATTATGATTTTTTCTAAGTACTATCTGGGTCACCACGGTCACTCGATCTGTCCAGCGTGCTCTGCACTCTGACGCGATCTCGTATCCCTCGTGATGACAGCGAGTTGAGTAAGCTTAAATTTAAAATTGAGAGGGTTTTTGTTTTGCCATCTTCATTTGAGAAGATGGGTGCCAGGCGTAGCTACGTATGTAGCAGAAACTGGCGGGGCTGACGAGACTCGAACTCGCGACCTTTCGCGTGACAGGCGAACGCTCTAACCAAACTGAGCTACAGCCCCCACACATTTATGGCTCCTCGGGCAGGATTTGAACCTGCGACCCAACGATTAACAGTCGTTTGCTCTACCCCTGAGCTACCGAGGAATCCTAAGTTTATTTCAATTTTTGGTGGGCGGTGCAGGACTCGAACCTGCGACCCCCAGTTTGTAAGACTGATGCTCTACCAACTGAGCTAACCGCCCCTTTACTTGAGGATGAAATTGTAATTGAATCATCCCATAAAGTCAAAAAAATTACGCTCTTTTCATTACTTTTTTCGCATTGCGTTTTCTCTATGCTATTCTAAGCCCAACTTTTAACCTCTTTTAAAAAGGATTTTTGCTATGAGCCGTCTCTTAGGATATGCCAAAACAGTCTTTTGGATACTTGTTTTTTTGAATGTTACCCCTTATTTAGTCAATGGAATTAAAAGTACCTATTCAGATCTTTTTACCCCCTGTACAAAATTAGGCTTACTGACCATAGATACTCACTTAACCGATTCAACATGGTACCATGAACAGCTTCAATCCTTTTTTAAAGATCCAGAAATCAAAGGGATCCTTTTAAAAATCGAATCACCTGGAGGAACCGCCGGTAGCTCACAAGCACTTTTTAGCGAAATTAATGAACTCAAAAAAACGTATCCTAAACCAATTATCAGCCTTACTGAAAATATCTGTACCTCAGGGGCATATTACGTTGCGTGCGCCACTGATTATATCATTGTCAGCCCTTCAGCATTAGTAGGAAACATCGGCGCACAGCTTACTACTATTTTTGATCTTAATGCCTGCTTAGAACAGTGGAAAATCGGCACTCATGTAATTTCAGCAGGAACGTATAAATCTGCTGGTGACCCTTTTACTACTCTTACTCCCCAACAAAAAACTTTACTTGAATCGGTCACACAGGATATTTACGAACAGTTTGCTGCTGATGTTGCACAAGCTCGCAAACTATCGTTAAAAAAGAAAGATGAATGGGCGGATGGAAAACTGTTCACCGGAAGACAGGCAGCTCAGTTACAACTTGTTGATGCACTTGGATCATTAAGCACAGCCGTTCAAAAATTAAAACAGACTGTCGCTGTACATCATGAAATCGTATGGGTCACTCCTGAAAAACCATTTTCTTTGTCAGGACTTCTTTCAGGCAGCAACCAAGAACCGAGCCCACTTACAAAAGGAGCTCTTCAACTTGCTTGCGGGCGTGGATCTTTGTCTGTAGGTGAGCGTCTTCGATCACTGCTTGTTGATCAACCTTCTTTGGTAAAATAGAACAGTAAGTTAATGCTTCAAGTTCAAGCAAAGGCGCAACAGAAACAGAATAATGCATAGCGCCTTCATGTTTTGAAACAGATGTTATTGTCCCGATCGCAAAACCGTAGGGAAAAATGAGACCATCGCCACTTGAAAGGATCATATCACCTACAACAACGGTTGAAAGATGATCAACATGAGACAAATTGCCTTCAGTTATTGAACAGGTTCCTTCGTAGATTCCCGGTGTTTTAGTTTGATGACAATACGATGCAACTTTACAGTTTTTATCGGTAATTAAGGTAACCCTACAATAATAAGGTTGAACATCACTTACTTTGCCCACAAGACAGTTTTTGTAGACCACCGCTGTATCTTTTGAAACCCCATGAACCGATCCACGATCAAGTAAAAAGAAATGAGCATCAGGAGTAAATTGCTTTAATAAAATACGAGCCAGTGCAACAGGAGCAGTTTCATAGTTATGTATGAACTCACGCATTTCTGCCGTTTCATCAAATACATTCTTAATGACTTGAAGCTCTATAAGTTCTGCTCGTAGATCATCACGTTCCTGATACAATTTTTTATACTCATCCTGAATAATAGTAATTTTTTTCCATTCATCAAACGTTGCTGAAAGTGGCTCTACCACATGTGTTTGCATACATAAAAAAGGAAAAACAAGATACGAAATAGTAGTATTAACTACCCCTGGAGCAATTGAATCAGAACGATGAACAATAAAAAAACAGATTACTCCTGCAAGTAAAAGTGCTATTCCTCCAGAAATTCCTTTTTTATTTTTCATGCTTTACACCCTAAAAAACTCTCTCAATCCTTCTTTTACTTCCTCTACACTTTGAGAAATCATTAATTTACTTCTGATTTGCGATGCATGTAGACCACCTTTGATGTAAAAGGGCAGATGCTTTCTAAACGCATATAATCCTTTTTCACCATAGTAGGCCATCATGTTATCAAGATGTTCAAGCGCTGACAAAAGAATTAAAGATGAATCAACTTTGTAGATTCTCCCTTGAGAGTGTTCTTTAAGTTCATGCAGCTTCCAAGGACGAGACCAAATACCTCGACCAATCAAATAACCATCAACTCCCGTTTGTTCATATACAGCCTGAGCGGTTGCCCAATTAACCACCCCACCTGAAATAATAACAGGAATGTTCACCGCTTTTTTTACTTCAGCCGCTAATGCATAATCAGGATTTCCGGTAAACATCTGAGTTTGCAGTCGAGGATGAATAGCAAGTGCATCAACACCACAATCTTGAATAAGCTTAGCAACATCGATCGCATTTTTTTGTTTAAATCCAGCACGCATTTTTACCGTAAACGGAACTGTTAAACATCGTCTAAATAATTTCAGCACTGCTTCAAGACGAGGTAAATCAGCCATCATAGCAGAACCTGCGCCCGTATTAATGACAAGACGAGCAGGACAGCCAATATTTAAATCAACCGCATCTACACCGGCTTGCATAATCAGTTCACACGCTCTTTCAACATAGTCTGTACCGCTTGCTGATACTTGATAATTTAAAGGTCGTTCTGCTTGAGAAAAATCAAGAGTTCGCGCTCTGCCTTTATCGTTTGAAACACACGCCACATGGCGCATTTCAGTATACAAAAGCTCTTCAGTAGAAAACTTCCGGACAATTTTTCTAAATGGAGAATCGGTAATCCCATCCAAAGGACCTCCAATAAACCGAGGATAGGCACGATTTCCTATAACTAACTGCTCATTCCAATACGACATAGACTTGACCTAACAAATAACCTTACTCAATAAACTTAAAAACTACAGAATTCTTTCAGGATACCATTTTTTTATAATACGAAAATCAAATACTTACATAAAATTCTTATTGAAAACTTTTTTGATTCTTTAGCACAAGACGTAGGTGTACCCTATGCGGATGTGCAACCTACATCTTGTGCTAAAAATATTTGTGTATGACCGAAAAAGTATAGACCTTGATCAATCTCACTCTACTGATGAACTAACCATCCAATAACTTCAGGATATTTTCTTGTTACTTCAGCTAAAAAATTTTCAGAATATTCAAAACCACTTTCAAAAATATAGGACAAAACCTTATTAATCTGTCCCTCTGATAGTTTCATCAATAAAAGCTTTTTCAACTGTTTTTCTGAAAGAGACAAACTTTTTATTCGATCATCATCAGAAAATTTCTCAACAAGATGTAAATAGTTCAAAGTAATATCAATTTTTTGAAACATTGAATCTAGTGAATCTTCTTCAAAAAGATCGACAGGATAGGGAATTTTATCACCAGCTCCTACATAAATAGAAAAATTTAAAATTCTCAAATTTTTATGCAAAGAATCTCTTTTTTTATCTTCATTAAATCTATCCCAAGCCCATCGAGCAAGTTCTTCATAACTATCAGATTCAAATTCATCTTCACAATTTGCATCATATCCATACAATTTTTTTGTTATTGAACTTCTATACAAAGAAATGGCATGCGTTTGATTACCCACCGTAATCATCAGATGAGGCTTTACCAAATAAGTTATTGTATTTAAAAAATAATCAAATGAATAAACCGACTTTAGATAAAAAACTATTTCATCGATTTTGGCACCAGACATATCTTCAACATCAAAATCATCATCTTCAATAAGCTTAAAACCATCTTGAAACAATAAAACAATAGTCATAAATCGTTCTATTAATTCTTCTGTCTCTCTATCCAAAGGAATAGCTTTATCAAAAGAAGTAAGGGCATCGTAAGCACGTATAAAAAAATCACTATCATCACGTATCATTTTTGTAGGAGAAGCAACCTCATCCGATAGTCGCTTGCCGTAACTCCATAATAATGCAAGACCATAACAAACACCTACTGAAGCATCCCCTTTAGTAAAAAAATCTATCATTTTTTGTCTATTTTCTTTTTCAACACGAGATTCTGCCTTGTCTCGTTGATACCTTAAATAAATAGCTATAGAATTTCTCAAATCAGCTTGATTTCCAAAATACGTTGCTCCATTCAAGGAAGCAGATAAAAACAGTAAAATCAACATGCTCAAATAGTTACAAAAAAATTTTTGCATCATAGTTGTATCCTAAAAAATCTAACTACGCTTAGGTAATACTGCCGGCGCTTGCTGTGGATCAAGTTTCAACTTCTTTTCCAAATCCTGTAAAAGCAATACTAGTTTTTTATATTCATCGTTAAGAAGCAACGCGTTCTTACTTTTAGAACCCTGAAGGTTATTTATTGATTTTTGAACCTCAACTAGCGCCCTTCTAATTTTGGGTAACGTTACAACTCTTCCATTAATTAACCAATACAGTTCAGATTTTATACTTTCAAAAGATCTAAAAACCGATAGTGTTGGATTGTTCTGAATATCGTTAATCCACTGCTCTAGTGCAGCTTGATACTCTGCTACCGATTTTTTTAAAAATGTAGGTTTTGGTTTAATGGAAGGTGGAGTTTTTAAAAGTTTAATTGAACCAAATTCTGTAAAACAGGCTATATAGTTTAACTCTACTAAAATATCTTTAAAATCTTTTAAAATTTCATCTGGACAAGCATCCCTCAATTGATTAGAAGAACCACCCACTGATTTTTTTCTTGCAATTAATGTTTTTAAATCAGCGATACAAGTTTTTGTAGATTCAATTATTTTTTCTATAGAATCCTTTTCAAAAGTATTTTGTTTTATAAGTTTACTAAAAGCACTGGCAACTAGATCTATACGCTTAAAAATTGCATACGTAACTAATCGTTCTATTGTTTGATAATGTAATCTAAGAGAACTTATATAGGCATCAATCGACTTTAAATAACGACCGTTTGGAGTTTGTTTTTTTGCTTTCATATCTTTTAAAATTTCTAGCACTTCTCGATATTCATCTTCTAAAAATTCACTATCAAAAGGATCTAACTTAGCTACTTGATCAAGAAATACCGTAATTTTACGTTCAATAGATTCAATATCAGAAAGGCTCATCTGCTGACCTTTAGCAATGTTATCTAAAAGAATTTTTTGAATTTTTTTAATGTCATCCATAGTTCTTAACTGAGATGATTCTTCAAAATAGTTCATATAAAAATCAACATCATCTAAAAGATCAGTCATAAGCCCTACGTAACCACTGACAAGAGCCCTTACAAGTTTAGGATTTTGCTCTATCAAACTCTTTTTGAACGGACGACTATAAGGAAAACCTAACGTACAGACATACTGAACAATTTTTTGAAGGGCATCAGTATTTTGAGGAACTTTCACATACAATTTTTTATAAAATTGCTCTAACCCTGGCTCAAGAATATATAAATTTTTAATTCGACTATCGTTCAATCTATCAGGAATCAAACTCGCAATTTTTAAAGCACTATCAATTGTTTCCAATGTTTGCTGTAATACCGAAAAAGAATTAATAATTTTTACAGGACCATCAGAAAGAACACCAATAATAAACTGAAATTCTCTTACGTGTTGTCGCAAGGTGCTCGTTCTACCCGCATCTATCCATGTAGGATCTATTCTACCCCAAAGATATTGCCCAAGAGCTTCTGCATTTTCAAAGCTTTGAATAAAATTTTCTTCATTCGGATCATAGACATAAAAGCTGTTTCCTTGAGGATCCTTATGATCACTTTGATAACAACCTATAATATGCCCACCCTCTACTTCATTTAATCCCCCATGTATATCCTTTGTAAGTTTTTTACCATAAAAAGAAATCGATAATAAAACATGTGGCTTTAAAATTTTGGCTACTTTTGCAATAAAAACTTCTTCTGATAAAGCTCTGAAAGAATCAACCTTAACTTGTATTTTGCGATCATGAGTATCACTCATAAAATCGAAACTATCGAACTGCTTTTCAAAACCTTTCAAACCTAATAAACTCATTTTTTGAAAATTTATAATATAACTTATAAATCTCTCAATTTCCCATTTTTCAGCAGTTGTAAATTTTGTTGTTGGTTTATAATCAAGTAATAGGTGAAATACAGAATTAAAAAACTGCATATCATCACGTTCTTTAGTAGGGTTAGTTCTAGGCTCATCAGACATCCGCTGACAATATAACCACGTATACACAAGGCCAAAGCAAACGCCTCCACCAAACTCACCATGGTCTCTAAAAAGTTTTTCTACTTCAAGTCTATTTTGTTTCTCTTCAGCAGAATCAGAAGTCGTAGCTTCACTGTGTATATAATCAGCAATTTTTTCTAATAATAAAACTTGGCTTGTATTCATCTGATCGGCACAATAAACAATACTTTGGCTACAAAAAAGCACTGTTAACACCAGTTTTTTAAGATATTTCATACTTTTCATTCCCTTTTTTATGGTCTAGTTTTAACTATTTTTATACTTTAAATTCCAATTTTTTTTTCAAATCCTGCAAAAGAAGCTCTAATTTTTCATACTCACCTTTAAGCATTTGTGCATTCTTACTTTTAGAAGTTTTAGATTTACCTATTGATTCTTGAACCACAGATAACGCTCTATTAATTTTTGGTAGCGTTACGATTCTTTTGTTAATTAACCAATACAGCTCAGATTTAATAGCTTTAAATGTTTGATAAGAACTCAATTCAACATTTGATTCAAGAGCGGAAAGCCACTCCCCTAACGCAGCTTGATAATCTGCTACTGATTTTTTTAAGAATGCAGGTTTTTCAGGTAGAACTGGATATTCTTTTGAAAGAACCACAGGACCAAATTGTGTAAAAAAAATCATATTTTCTACTATTGATCTGATCCAATAAAGATAATCAAATGCTTCTTTAATCAAATTCTTACGACTACCATCTAGGTCGTCTTTTTGAGCATCTGTTTGCCTATCGACAAATAGTTGAAAATCATCAATCATCATAGTTAATGACTTAATAATTTCTTCTAGAGGTTTTTTTACAAAAAATTTATTTTTTGTAAGTACATTAAGAGAAGTTATTAAATGCTCACTACGATAAAAAATCTTAGCACTTACTAATCTTTCTATCGTATCATAATGAATCTTAAGTTCACTTCTGCAGAAATCAACAGACTCCAAATCAGACCGACTTGGGTTTTTTATTTTTTCAGCAAGAGTTTTTAAAATCTCTAATACATCGCTGTATTGACCCTCTATAAATTCACTATCAAAAGAATCTATAGTTTTAAGATCATTCTTTAAAAACGTATGTATCCTCATAGTTAAAATTTCAACATCTCTTTCAGTGATTACGTCATTTTGAAGAAAATGAGCAAGAGCTAGTTGCATGAATGAAATAGGTATAATTTTTGTTTGTTTTTGAACGCGCATAGCACCAAAAATACTCTTAATTATACCTTCAACGTTTTTTATATAGTCTTCAAGCGCGTCTAGATTATACCTTATAATTCCTTGAAAAATTTTAGGATTTTTACGTAATAACCGTCCTTTAAAATCATCACTATAAGGACAGCTAGTCAGAAAAACATATGTAATAATTTTTTCAATAATCTCTTTTTTTTGAGGATTTTCCCTGTACAGTTCTTCATAAAAACCCTCTAATTTTTGTTCAGAAATGCATATTTTTTGAATCCGATTATCGGAAATATTTTCCCTCATCAAAATATTATCTTCTAAAGCACTATCAATTGATGGCATAAAAAGATTTACCATTTGATCTAAATCGAAATAAGCTACATCGTCATCAGATGAAAAAGTAATAATAAAAAATTTCACGTTTCTGAAAGAATCAGTTATTTTATCAGGATTTTCTTGAGTTAAAAATGTTGGATCTATTTTTTGCCAAGCCCATTTTGCACAATCTTCCATTGATGGAAAACTAATAATAAAAGATTTTTCATTAGGATCATACGCATAAAACCTGTTTCCATTAGAATCCTTATGATCACTTTGATAACATCCTAAAATATGCCCTGCTAGTTTTTTACCAGGATTACCGGCTGCATCCAATGTAGAAACTTGATCAAAAAAGACTAGTCCTAATAATTTTTTAGGTTGTGAAAATTCAATACATTTTGATACAAAAATCGGTTCTACTAAATTATATTCAAATTCAGCAATACACTTTAAACTGCGATCATGGGTATCAGTCATAAAATCTAAACTATTGGATTCTTTTTGAAAATCCTTCAGGGAAAGCGAACTCATAGCTTGAAAGCTCATAATATAACTTATAAATCTATCAATTTCTGATTTTTGATAATCTGAAAAATATTTTGTTGGAGAAACCTTCATCAATAGTTCAATTACCGTATAAAAAAACTTCATATCATCACGTTTTTTAGATGGATCAGTAAGAGGCTCATCAGACATTCGCTGGCAATAAAACCAAGTACACACAAGCCCAAAACAAACACCTTCAAAATGTTTGCCCCCTTTTCTAAACAATGTTTCTGCCTCAAGTCTATTTTTTTTCTCTTCAGGAGAATCTGAACTGCTAGCTTCCAAATGTATATAATCAGCAATTTTTTCTAATAATACATCCTGACTTAAATTAAGTTCAAGCGCAGAACTTAAAAAGTTAAAACTAAAAAATGCTGTAATCACAAATAATAACTGACTTTTTTTCATACAATTTTCCTTTTTAAATACCTATAATTGGATTGTCTTGAATGTTTGAAACTTCACTTGAGATTTTTTTACTACTCTTACATCAATACCTGCTTTTTTATAAAGCTCTACAATCATTTGATCTTTGGTCCAGTTATGCTCTCTTGCAACTTCTGGCAAGAACAAAGCTGTTTTACTTACAGCAGTCACTATAATCCCATCTCCAAGAGCAAGAGCTTCTAACTCTATAGGCTGAGGCTGAGACAGTAATGAGCATTTCATAGAAAGATCTGGCAGCTCCTTACTTGTTACAGGAGAAAAACGAGCATCATGTAATGCTGCTTGAACAATATTGTCTTGAAGCGAACGCCACAATGGCTTGTCTTCAATGGTTGTTCCTTTGCATCCTCGCAGCTTTCCGTTTCCATCAGTCAATGTTACAAAAGTGCCACATTTTTTTTGGAAAGCTGGTGAAATAATCAAAGATTTAACGTTTTCACAATTTCCTTCAACCGCCCAGCGCAGCACAGAGCGTGCATACGTTTTTAATGAAAGCCGTTCGTAATTGGTTAATGAGGGAATAGATTGATTTAAAAGAGGTGGCGCAAAAGCAACAGTTGCATAACTAACGGCAGAATCAAATGTTACCTTATCATCAACAGAAGTTGCATAGGCAATTAAATACGCTGAAAGCTTTTTCTTAAAAACATTTTTTTCAAGTAAAGCCAAAAACAATTGTAATGGCACTCGTCCACACACATTTGCATGAGTAGCATCAAAAACTTGTATACATTCATCAAGTGATTGATTAAAAATTGGCTGCATGACCGTATTTGTTAAAGCACAGATTTTTTCAAAAGCATGTTGATCATTAAGAAAGGGATAAAAAGAATAATCTTTCCCATAATGAATCCAATCTGAACTGACAATAAGAGCGGTTTGATCATCAATATAATCTGCAATCAGCTGTGAAACTGCACGTATTTCTTTTGTCGATAATTGAGATCCTACAAGAATGGGCAGCACAACCGCATCTGGCAAATAGTGTTTAATAAAAGGCAATTGAATTTCCATTGAATGTTCAAAGTCAAAAGGATTTTTAACGCCTAAAGATTTTCCATACTGAACAATTGTATCTGTAGCAACAAGTTTTTTTGCTGCCGCTTGATTAAGTAAAAGTGTACCGTTTGGTACTGTATACGATGCTTCATCAGTTACAAAAACAGCTGTATTTAATGGCAACAAACTATGACAAGGAGCTAGTACTATAATTTTTTTTATTTTTTTAGAATCTAAAAGACGTATACCAGCTGCCGCATAAACACCTGAATAAGAATGACCTGCATGAGAAACAATAACTGCTTGAACATCTGAAACACCTGGAGCTGCGTAGCGCCCACGAGCCTTTCTATCATACTCAAGAATATTTGTAATAAGTTTTTCTTGATCAGCTGCATACCAACCTTTTTGTGGTAAATGTGCCTGACGCTCACCTGCATAGAGTGAAAAAAACAGTACTGCTGTAGATAAAATACTAGATAGATTATTAAAACTTAGTCCCTTCATACCCCGCCCTTCCCTAGGTCAGAAGTTAAAAAAGGCGACAGATTTCTACAATCTACCGCCCCAAAAAATAGTTATTTTTTGCTTGGCAAAATTCTGAAAACTGTCGTTTTACATTTAGCGCATTCACCTTTGTATGCATTACGTTGTTTGTCACCTTTTGCTTTCATAAGCACAGGCTTTCCGTTAACGATTTCACATTTCCCCTTACATTTGACACAGTATCCTTCCATTGCCTTCTCCTTTTTTCCGTATGGTTTGACATTTTAGAAACTATACTTTACAGTACCACAAGATTTTTTTTCAACTCAATAAAAATAAGCTATCGTTACAATAAAACCTTATTTAAACGATGTTTTTAGAAATCATACGCAAGAGTAAAAGCAGGATTTCCCCGATAATCGGTATCAAGGGCGACTGAAAAATGTTCAAATTTACTAAGACCGTCAAATGTTTTACTTGCAGCCACTCCAAAAAGTACTCCAAGACCCGCACCAACAAAAACTTGCGACAAATAATGCCTATTGGTTGCAACCGTTAAAGCCATAACTGTTAACGTATAGGCACCCAAGGGAACAGCCCATCTTGGTCCCAACTGCATACCCCAGTATGTTCCCATATAAGCAAACAATGAAGAATGACCAGAAGGAATAGCCCCATAAAGTGGGTCCCATTTTTCCCGCTTAGGAAAGTTTCCATTACCAGGACGACACGCAACATCATGTTTAACAATTTCTTTTAGAGTGATTTTTGCAACAAATGTCCATAACAAACCTGTTATAAAAACCTGAGATTGACGACGTAATTTTTCATCTCTACCAAAAATTCCAAATGAGCCAAAGGCAAGAAATGGTATCGCAACAGCATCTTCACTTGTCGTAAAAAATTGAAGAAATGTACTTGGCTGATTAATGTTTTTGTGAGTTACAGGATCATAAAATTGTCGATGCACAATATGATCTGCCGGTTTACTTGCTAAAAACAAAGGAATCGTAGCGGTCATAACCTTCATAGAACTAAGGGTAAAAACATTTTTCCAAATATTCAGCGAATCCCATAAAAGATCTCTGCAATATTTATGGAGTGTCTGTTGTGTAAACACAGGTATCCGAAAAACACATTCTCGATTTACTTGTTTTTTAATCTTAACCTGTTTTTGATCCTGATCCTGCCTTTGATCTGCTGCCTGAATGATACAAGGCAACATCCCTATCAGCATCAACACTACAAAAATCTTCATTCCTCTGCCCCCCCTTATTCAAGCAATCTCTTACCTCATAGTAAAAAATTACAGGAAAAAAGGTCAACAAATTTTTTCAGGTAGACATTAAAGGGAAGGGGTTTTTGTATGCCAGTCTGTTTTTTGTTGATACGCATACGCGGTCTGAAAAATCAATTCCTCAGATAAATGTGGTCCAATTAATTGCATCCCGAGAGGTTTACCATCTTGAGAAAAACCAACAGGAACTGAAATAGCAGGAACACCCGCTAAATTAACAGGCGCTGTAAAATAATCCTGCAAATCCATCTCAAGTTTATTGTTATCATAAGCACCAATTTTAAAAGCAGGAACAGCGTGAGTAGGCATTACTAAAAGATCAATATCTTTAAAAGCATCTTCCATTTCTTTTCTGATAGCACGACGAACTCGCTGAGCACTCGTATAAAATTCGTCAGCATGACCAACAGAAAGTACATAATTACCCATCAAAATACGTGTTTTAACTTCAGAACCAAATCCTTGAGAACGAGTATTTTCATACATCTCAAGAAGATTTTTTCCAGGAACACGTGAACCATACCTTACCCCATCAAAACGAGCTAAATTTGAAGCTGCTTCTGCACGGCTAATAATAAAATAAGACGCTGCGCAATATTCAAGCGACTTGATACTGATAAGACGAACCGTTGCCCCTTGTTCTTCAAGAACTTTAAGGGCATCAAGCGTTGCTTTTTTTATTTCTGGATGTAAAGCCGGTGCATTAATAGCATCTTCTATAAGACCTATCGTAAGACCTTTTTTAATGGAACCAGTAAGTGATTGTGTATAATCTTTTTGGCCTACTGAAAGCGTGCTTGAATCACGTTCATCTTGACCAGCAATCGCTGAAAAAACGAGCGCATTATCGTAGACAGTGCGCGTTAAAACACCAATCGAATCAAGAGAAGAACCGTATGCTACTAATCCATAACGAGAAACAAGGCCATACGTAGGTTTCATACCAACAAGCCCACACAGTGCTGCTGGTTGACGAACAGATCCACCAGTATCAGAACCTAATGCCCATGGAGCTAGCCCTGCAGCAACAGCCGCTGCTGAACCAGAACTTGACCCACCAGGAACACATTCAAAATTCCATGGGTTTCGTGTTTTTCCAAAAGCTGAAGTTTCACCTGAACTTCCCATGGCAAATTCATCCATGTTAGTTCTTCCTAAAAGGAGAGCCCCTTGATTTTTTAAGCGAGCAATAGCAGTTGCATCATAGGTCGAACGGAAATTTTTTAAGATATTTGATGCACAAGAAGTAATGCGATTAGCTTGGCAAATGTTGTCTTTGATATACCCAGGAATACCCGCAAGCGTTCCGGTTGTTGTTCCACTTTTAAGAATTGAATCTGTATCAAATGTTTCTAAAACAGCTCCCAAATGTTCAAATTTTTGAGCACGCGCTCTGTACATAGCAATGAGCTCTGGAACTGAAATTTCTTTTGCGGCTAACGCTTTTCGTAATGACTCAATAGTCGAAAACGCATAGTTGTTCATAAAAAACCTTTTTGTTTATCGCACAGGGCGAGCTTTACTTGGTATCGAGAATTCGAGGCACTACAAAATAATGTTCTTCTCGTTCAGGAGCACGAGACAGAATAAGTTCAGGTGACGATGTTTGAACTAAACCATCACGCATAACATTTACATTTTTACTTGAAGGTTGATCTTCAATTTCAGTTGCTAAATCCTGTACACGCTTTGCATACTCAAGAACATCTGCCAACTGCGTAACAACAGCATCAATTTCATTCTCATGTAATGCAATACGAGAAATCGATGCAATTTTTAATGCTTCTTCTCTAGAAATTTTCATGCTTCCACCTCAATCGATTTTCTTTTCCAAGCTTCTGCCCGAAATCTTTGTATATAGATAAGTCCCATAATCGCATTACCAATATACAGACAGCTGTACATCAGAATCGCTTTGATCAAAATATGCGGTGTCTCAACGCGCGATATCAGGTAGGTAGCAGGAGCAAAGAACCCAACACACACTAAAAGCCTTGTCCACATAACCACTTGCACATTTGCTGCTCCCCGAAGAGCTCCAGCAAGGATTAATTGTAACACATCAAAAAAGGCAAGTACACTTACTATTGGAAACATTTTAGCCGCAAAAACAGTAAATTCACCCTTAAAGTCAAAGAGGCTAATAATACGATCTGGACATAATGAACACACATACAAAATTGCAAAAACACCCACTGATGCCATAAAAATAATTTTCTTACTATTGGTTTTAATTGCTTCCCAATCATGTTTTCCATAATCATTACTAACTAAAAAAGTTATGACTTGCGCAAAAGCAATGGCGGGAAGTAAGGCAAAACGCTCTAAATCTTTAACAACTGAAAAACTGGCAAGCACACAGGCCCCCAAAGGAGCTAAACAGTAACCGAGCCAGACATATGCCCATGAAAGGGCCGCTTTATCAACAACGACCGGCCAACTAAACTTACAGAGCTGCCAGACTGATGCCCATGAAGTAAACGCAGAAAAAAAACAAATCTTATAAGAAGCAAGAGCTTTGCTACGCACAACATACCACAATGCGATTCCACACATGCTTAATGATTGAATCACAGAAGCAAGGGCAGAGCCTGTTAAACCAAGCGCAGGAAACCCTAATTTTCCAAATATAAAAACGTAATCAAAAAACAGAAACAAAATGCAGCCTATAATAAAAATATTCATAGGAGTTTTAGTGTCTTTAATACCGCGCATAAAACCAATAAGCGCAAAATAGACAAACATAAAAAAGATACCAAAAGCACGAATGCGTAAAAACGGCGCACCCAGCACAATCATATCTTCAGGAAGACGATACCATCCATACAATCTATAGGCACCCAAATAAAGCCCAAGTGCCACAAACGCCCCAACAAATACTGTTGTCCAAAACGCATTTACCAGTGCTTTACCAACCTGTTTATGTTCACCCATTCCATTTAATTGACCTGTGATGACAATGGTACCAACAGAAAGCCCTTCTGCTATTTTAATAATTGAATGCAAAAGTGTATTGGTAATGCCAAGGGCAGCATAAGCAGCTGTTGATTGTAAGTGAGCAATCCACCGAGCATCAATAAGTAAGGGTAAAGAATACAAGATAACTGCAGTTACAAATTCAGGGAAAAAGTATTTTAAAATCTTTGAAAAACCTTCACCATTATGTGCGTCTTTTATTCCACTGAAGTAACTTGTTAAGAGATTCTTTTTCATTGCTTTCTCCTTACTCCTTTTGTCTATTTTTGAATACATTTTAGGATTCAAAGATAGACAAAATTCAACAAGCAAGCAACTTCCATAAAGATGAGAGTTTTTCCAAAAATAAAAGTTCATTAATTCGAGGACAAAACGCTCTCAACTCTACGCAAAAATAGAAAGTTTTTTATTTAATTCTTTAGCACAAGACGTAGGTATGCCCTCTGCGGGCAGCACCAAAGAGGTTGCTCACCCAACCCCTTTGGAAACAAAGGTGCAAGCATGCTGCTTGACTGCTTTGACGGATCAAACTCGGTCCAGCTCCTTCAGGCTTAAGACCTCAAACAAGAGATCCTAATACGGAATAAACACTTACATCTTATTCACAGAAAGTAACAAAATACTTTTTCGATAAAAAAATCGCTTTAATTCCTAAAATGTCATCCCGAGGAATACGAGATCGCGTCAGAGTGCAAAGCGCGCTGGACAGATCGAGTGACCGTGGGGACCCAGGTGTTACAAAGAAAAAATCATATTTTATGTAACCTTTTATTTTTATAAAGACTTTTACAAAGTAACGCCTGGATCCCCACAGTCAGTCGAGCGCCACACGTTTAGATAAACGTGATAGCTGCCTCTCCTATCCTTCGGGATGACCGTAGGACAAGGTTTATCTCAAAGAAGATAATGAATTTATTCAGACCATAATCGTGAATTTTTTTATAAAAAAAGTACCGTATCAGGATCTCTTGTTTGAGGTCTTAAGCCCGAAGGAGCTGGACCGAGTTTGATCCGTAAAAAGCGGTCAAGCAGCGTGTTTGCACCCTTGTTTCCAAAGAGGTTGGGTGAGCAACCTCTTTGGTGCTGCCCGCAGAGGGCACACCTACATCTTGTGCTAAAAAATGAAAATAATAGCGTTAAATTTTCGAATAAGCCCTTATCACTTATTGGTAATAACAGCTGATATTGTTGTATCAAGCGTGCCATTTTTATTAAGTCGTGCGGCTGCAAAAGAATATAATTGTGCTGTTGGATCAGTTGAATAAAAAAAACTGTTGTTCTTACTTTGGCCAACAAGAACAATTTTCCCATCAATTTTTGGATTACTTACAGTAGGCTGAATTGCAAGGTCAAAAGCTTCATCATCGTAACTTACTGAACCACGAAGCGGAATAATAACAGTACCTTTTTGATTCCCAGCATTATTAAAAGTTGTATCTAAATAGCCTGTTGAATTAATACGAGCAGAAAGAAACGAAGTAATCGCACACACCGTTTTAAAAGTTCCCTGAACAATAGAAGATCCTGTATTTTGTGTTGTAATTGCAGCAGTTGCTGTATTGCTAAGTCCTACAAGCTCAGCTCCTGCAGAAATAACGGTGTATCCACTTAACACTATTTTTCCATCATTTTGTAGCCTGACTGCGGTAGATAAAGCATACACAGAAGGAAAATCTATACCTAATGTTACATTTATACCTGAAGGATTTGGTTTAACATTCGTAAAAGAAAACCCCGGATCAGTAAGCATTGTGTTAACAGGGCTTGAGACTGTTTGAATAGGAAAAAATATAACTCCCTTAGCTTTAAGGTCAGGTTTTCCATCAACTGTTCCTGGGCCAAAAGTTCCATCGGGATACCCATTAGATTTGTAACGAGCCACCATAACGTATGAGGAAAAAAATGCATCTTTTACGGCACCCGAAATAATAATTTTACCGTTATTTGGATCATTCGGTATTTTATTAATTACCACACTATAGGCACGAGTATCATTGGTAAAAAGTGACGTAATAATCGTACCATTACGGTAAGGACCAAACGTAAAATCAGGAGCACCTGCTGGAGTTATTCTTACAACTTCAGCCTTTGTAGCACCATTTTGACTTCCAGGAAGCACTTGATATCCAAATCCCGCGACAACAATATTCCCATTACTATCAATATCCACTGCAAACCCACCATCATTACCAGCAATCCCAAGTCCAAAATTTGAAAATGTTGGAGCACCTAAAATAGAAGCCATAAAAACGCCCGCTTGTCCTTTTAAAAAACTCTTAGTCCCAAAATCAAAAATAGCAGCAGTTGACGGATTAGTTGTTGTAGTATTTAAAGAGATAGGTTTACCTAAATCATACAAATACCCATTGGGGTTAAATGTTGTATCGAGCGTTCCTGCATAGGCTGTAACTCCATCTACTGTTGTTGTTGTTCCAAGATAGCGCGCAACCAAAAGCATCCCATTCGCATTACCAACCACAATCACATTATTATTTTCATCAAGTACCAGCGCATAGCCTTGCGAAGGCAAATACGCAGTGGATGAAACTTGCTGACTTGTTATAACAGAATTTGGGTAAGCTGCATTTGCAATAACAGAAGCATTCGGATTAAGGGCAACTGCAGAAAAATTAGGCAATGAAAGAAGAGTTATTCCTGGATTTGCTCCTTGTGGATTAAAGGTTGTATCAAGAGAACCATCCCAGTTATATCGAGCAACAAAAAGTTGATATCTATAGGGATTATTATTGAGCAAATTATCAGTTATCTGAAATGTATACCCTACAATAATAATTTTTTGAGATGAAGGACCACCACCTAAAGGAGCTGGTTGAATAACAAGACGAAGCGCATACGCACTACTTGTAAATTGAGTAAGTACTAGCCCCTGTGTGCCAAAAGTACTATCGAGTACGCCGGTAAGATAATTAAAGCGACCAATGGTAGGTGAAGCGTACGATGTTTGCGTTCCTTGAACAGTAGAAATTGAGTTATTTGCATCTTTATTAACTTCATACGCATAACCACCTACAATCAAAAAAGTATTATCCAAGGGGGTCAAAAGTGATGGATTTGAAGGAATACCTATCGCTCTTCCAAAACCATTCAAAAGACCAGTATAGGGAGGGGTAGAAATTGCTCGAGTAAGGGATGAAAATTCATCTACTGAAAGTAAATCCTGAGAAGATTGCTGCCCACAAGATAAACTCTGCACATCTTGTTGTGCAAAAAGCTCTGGATGAATTAAGCGATCAGTTAATTGATCAAAATAATCGCGCATACTGTTTCGCGTTAACTCTTTTTTAAAAGACTCTTCTAAAACAGGTTCTTCTGATGCATTAAGAAAAACAGCCATAAGCCAAAAAACAGTCATTTTTTTTATCATAGAATATCCTTCAAAGCTTTTTCAGTGCGTACACAAACTATAAAAAATGCTAATCGGTCAAGATCAAAGAAGTCAATCCATTATCCATGTGGATACTGTGTAGATGTTTACAAATGCAATGACAAAAATTCATTTATATTTTTAGCGCAAGACGAAGGTATGCCCTCTGCGGGCAGCACCAAAGAGGTTGCGCACCCAACCTCTTTGGAAACAAGGGTGCAAACATGCTGTTTGACTGCTTTGACGGATCAAACTCGGTCCAGCTCCTTCGGGCTTAAGACCTCAAACAAGAGATCCTAATACGGAATAAACACTTACATCTTATTCACAGAAAGTAACAAAATACTTTTTCGATAAAAAAATCGCTTTAATTCCTAAAATGTCATCCCGAGGAATACGAGATCGCGTCAGAGTGCGAAGCGCGCTGGACAGATCGAGTGACCGTGGGGACCCAGGTGTTACAAAGAAAAAATCATATTTTATGTAACCTTTTATTTTTATAAAGACTTTTACAAAGTAACGCCTGGAT
>CANNMA010000010.1 GCA_947505805.1 bacterium | reverse complement strand
TTTCCAGGTGGGATGATTGCTTACGCAGAAAGCTATAATATGCTTTTAATTACGAGTTTTTTAATGATCGCAGGGGGCCTTGGATTTATAACATGGAAAGATATTGTTGAACGATGGGCTTTATGGAGAAAGAAAAAACGATCCACTATTCCTCTGCAAACTCGAATTATCTTATTTTATTACTTCGTTTTTATTGCAATCGGAACACTTCTTTTCTGGGGACTTGAATACAATAACACCTTTGAAGCATTTTCAACCCCTCTACAATTTATAAATTCCTTTTTCACTTCAGTCACTTCTCGCAGTGGAGGATACTTAAGCGTCCATCCTGATGATATGCAACATGCATCAATTTTTACCATCATGATTAACGCATTCATAGGGTCTGCACCAGGTTCAACAGGAAGTGGTATAAAATTGACAACAGCAGCAATTTTAATTGCAACCATACATGCAGCAATTCAAGGGAAAACATCGGTTAATATAAGTGGTCGTTCAATTGCAAAAGATCAAGTCTATCGAGCACTTGCCATTGTTTCTTTGAGTATCTGTTGGGTGCTTTTAACAACATTTTGCCTACTCATCACTGAAAGCAGTTGGCCCTTTTTAGATCTTGCTTTTGAAGCAGTTTCTGCTTTTGCAACATTGGGAGCATCTTTAGGAATTACTCCCTATCTTTCTGCACTTGGAAAAATGCTTTTATGTTTGAGTATGTTTGTAGGACGAATTGGATCATTAACATTACTTATAGCATTACGTAAAAAAACTGAATCTCATGATTATTCTTACCCAGAAGAACGGGTTATGGTTACCTAATAAAGGATTATTCATATGAAAATATGTGTTATTGGCTTGGGACGCTTTGGTTATAGTGTCGCAACAACATTGCATGAAAAAGGAGTTGAAGTCCTTGCCATTGATAGTAACGATTCAATCGTATCATCAATTCGTGACTCAGTAACTCAAGCCATTTGTATGCGAGTACTTGATGAATCATCTTTACGATCCATTGGAGTTGATGAAATGGATACGGTAGTAGTTGCAATGGGTGAAAACTTTGCCCAATCAATTTTGATTACCGCACTTCTTAAAAAACGACTTAAGGTTCCTCGTATCATTACACGATCAATTAACGAAATTCATCAAGAAATCGTTACCTTAATCGGTGCTGACGAAACTATAATCCCTGAACAGGATATTGGTATTCGCCTTGCTGAAAGACTTGGATCACCCTTCAGTCAGTTTTTCAGAATCACCAAACAGTTTTCATTAAGCCAAGTTACCGCACCTTCTTCTTTTGTAGGAAGTAGTGTTGCTGATCTTGATCTCCATGGAAATTTCAGCGTGGCCTGTATTGCAGTAAAAGATGATGATGATTTTCTTCCAATCTCTTCTGAATACATTATTAAAGAAAACGACCTTCTTTTATTTTCTGGAAAAGAAAAAGATCTGAATAAAATCGCACGACTTTCCTAATTAATACATTCATACTTTCTAAAAAAGGAGATCTTTGAATGGAAAAAAAAACTATACTTATCATGGCAATTACGCTGATATGTACACAATTATTAATGACTTCACAAGATTACAATGGAAATAATCTCTCTTCAGGGAAAATAATCCTTAATCAAAAAAGTTCAAATGAGTACATTCAAAGCATCACAAAAAAAACAATCCGTTTTGATGGGCTCATTGATCAAACATTTGGCAATGTAGGAACAAATTATATTTCTAATTTTATCATTCCTGAAGGGTTAGACGATCAATGCAATGCTCTTGCAGTACAATCTGATGGAAAAATAATAGCTGCAGGAACATCTCAAATTGAAATCAATGGAACCACTTATAGTTATTTTTCTGCCGCTCGATTTCTTCCATCAGGGGAATTAGACGTTTCTTTTGGAAATAATGGAACAATGTATATTGATTTTATCATTGCCCAAGGATCTGAACAAAATGATTCCTGCACATGCGTAGGGATTCAGCCAAATGGAACTATTATTCTTGGCGGCCGTAGCCAAAATTCTGAATTTACAACTGTATTTTCTGCAGTCCAACTTCTTCCAAATGGACAGTTAGATACTAATTTTGGAGGACACAACGGCCAAATTTCAGGAACTATTTATGTACCTACAAAAATAGCAGGCGGATGTTTTTCTGATAATTGCAACTCACTAACTCTTACATCGAATGGATCTATTATATTAGGAGGTAATTCTAACGGTCGATTTGCATTAGCTAAAATTCTTCAAAACGGGCAATTCGATAGTTCTTTTGGTCCAACTCTGAACTCCCCTATAGGAACATGCTATGTTCCTATAAGTATTTCTGGTGCAACTTTCAAAGCTGATTCCTGCACATGCATCATAATGCAATCGGATGAAAAAATTCTTATGGGCGGATATACAGGCAACGATGGTGTGGTACGATTTGCAGCTGCCCGATTCAACACAAATGGAACTCCAGACAGTTCTTTCGGAAATAACACACAAAATCCTGGGACAATTTTTATCAATGAAAGCATCTCACAATCACCAACCACTGTTAATGATCGTTGTAATGGAATTGCAATGTTATCAAATGGAAACATTATATTAGGAGGGTTCAGCTCCTATGGAGACATTCCAGTCTATTATGGATGTGCAGCATGTCTTTTACCAAATGGTCAACTTAATCCATTATTTGGTCCACTTAACAATTCTCCATTAGGAACAATCTGTATTAAACCAACACTTGCTGGCGGCAATAATGATATAGTTTCAACAGTTGCTCTACAATCTGATCAAAAAATTCTACTGGGAGGTTCTACTCAACAACTTGGCAATGATAATCTTACTTATTTTGCATTAGTACAACTTTTACAAAATGGCCAACTTAACCCAAATTTTGGTGGCAATTATGGACAACTGCCTGGAACTTTTTTTATAAACCACACCATTATTCCAAGCGGTTCAAACTATGGTGATACTTGTTCAGCAATGACACTCAAACAAAATAAAAAGATACTGCTTGCTGGATATGCAAAAGATTCTACTCCAAAAACTCATTTTGCATTGGCGCAAGTTATTAATCCTATGACCCTTGCAACCTATCAAAAATCCTACACTCAAGAAGGAATAGGAATCTATTCATAAAGAATTAGTCCCTACAAAATAATAAAAAAATGCAGCTTTAAAAAAGCTGCATTTTAATTTTTATGTAAACTTCAATTTCCGTTAGGAAACTTTCGTTACGTCTAGTTACGCTCCGATTGATTCGATACGAATAACGGTAATCGGTTGGCGATGTCCTTTTTTGACGCGTGACTTTTTACGACGTTTGAAGTGGAAGATTATAAGCTTCGGACCCTTCATTTGACGTACGATAGAAGCCTTAACGGCACCTTGGAGAGTTGGTTGCCCAATTTCATATGCTTCAGAACCGGTTTTACGGAAAAGCACTTCAGAAAACTCAACGACATCTCCCAATTCACCATCCAATTTTTCGACAGCGACAGTTTTACCTTCAATACCTTGGTATTGCTTGCCACCTGTTTTAAAAATGGCATAACGATTGAATTCAGTTACCATTGACATGCTGTTGACCCTTATTTTTAAAAAATCTTTTTTGTAGAAATTAAAATCTAGCACATCTTTTACCCTTTGTCTTGCCCTGTTGAGAAATTTTCCTATTTAGAGTACCATTTTGAATATAAAGAACTTTCAAAAACAGCTACCGTAAGGGTTTATCATGAAATTCAAAGCGTTTATTTTTACTTTTTTAAGCTCATTTTCTCTCTACTCGTCAGAAAATGAACTTGTTATTATGCTTGATAGGGTCACAGAAGCTCAAAATTACTGGAAAAGTGCTACTCATACTTCACGATTCAAGTTTTGGAAACATTCACTTGAAAACATTTTCAACGTAACCTACACCAAACAAGTATCTGAACGAGCTCAAATACTTGAAAAAAAGCACCTTGAGCTTTTGGTTTTATTAGGTGATCTGAGCCAAAATAAGACTGATCAAAAAAAGATTGAAGCTGCTCAAGTGGCAATCAAAAAATGCACTACACTCTTAAACAACATAGAAATCAGCCCTTCCCATTTTGAAAAAAATTGGTTTTCTTATACAGCTGCCGTTGTTGGACTAGGATGTGCTGCAACAGCACTTTGCACCACAGAGGCAGGCCCTGCCACTGCAAATCTTATCAATGAGTATGCGGTTCAACCTACAAAAATGCTCTATACCTACATCAAGGGCATAGCTCATCCTGTTAATAATCAAGAAATACTTGATGCTGGATTGACTGATTGCCTTCAAAAAGCGGCACAAACCGAACAAACTGCAGACTTTATGCATGCAGAACTTCGTAACTTTCCTATAGAATCACTTTCTTTCAAAGAAAAAGAAGAGCTTTTTACTCGTCTCCATATGCATGTATCTACTATTGCTCCACGCGAAATCCAAGTAGCTTGTGAATCTTTAGGAAACGCTTTTGCAAACCAATATCAGGAACAATTCCATCCTGCTCATCGTACCGCTGAAGAAACCAGTGCCCCTACTCAACGCAGCTGGGGAGCAATTGGCTCAGCCGCTCAAGGAATCAAATCATGGATAGTAAGACCTGTTAAAAAGGCTTTGGTAGAAGCCTGTTCTCCAGAATGTCTCGAAACAGTTTCACAACTTTCTGCTGTAGGAAGAGACCAGTGTGAAAAAAATGGAGCTCTGCTGGCACTTGGAGTCCAAATAGGTCTTTTGAAAATACAACAACGTGATCTACAAGTTGGAGAAATACTTACCCTTACTAAAGGTATTCTGGCTGCTGTTCCTCTTGCTCTTGCTTCGTACGCTACCTACAAAGGAGCTACAAGCTTGTATAACTACCTTACAGATAGTTCTGCTGCAATGATCAAAATTAAAAAAGATCTTATAACTCTTGAACTTGAACTTAACAAACAACGTACTGCAACAGTTATTTCGGATGAACAACGCGGACTTTGCATCTACCTAACGCATCGACTTGAAAATGGTTCTCAACATGTTTCTGATCAAGAAAAAGAGTCCTATCTTGGTTTTGTAAAAGAATTGCGAACTGATTCATTAACGGCTGATCAAAAGATTACGATTATTGAGTGCATGTTCAAATCATTTTCGTTTTTGAACGCGTAAATTTTAACTACCAGAAGTTCACATTTTTTATTCTTTTGTACAAGACGTAAATGTGCCCTCTACGGGCAACACCAAAGAGGTTGCTCACCCAACCCCTTTGGAAACAAGGGTGCAAACATGCTATTTGAATGCTTTTGACGGATCAAACTCGGTCCAGCTCCTACGGGCTTGGGACCTCAAACAAGAGATCCTAATACGGTAAATCTTTTATAAAAAAACAACTTAATTCCTAAAATGTCATCCCTGTAGAAGTTCATTAACTCACTACTTTGTACGACCACTCTTCTTCCACCGTCGTCCCCAGAGATGCGACAGCACGGCATAGTACAAAGTGCTATGACAGCGGGAGCGAACGTCGGGGATCCAGTGGTTACAGAGAAAAAATCACCATTCATATCTTCGACTTTTATAACTACAAGGACTTTCACAAAATAACGCCTGGATCCCCGACACTCAGTCGATCTGCCAGCTCGTATACACTCCCTGTCGCGATCTCCTATCATTGGGGACGACGGTGAAATAGCCAGTCACTCTCTTACATCCAAAAATATGGATAACCATTTTTGAAGGCGTAAGCAATTAATCCAACATCTCTTTCAAATGCCACAAAAGATCGAACGCTTTTTTAGGTGAAAGATTGTCGTAGTCAACGGTTTTCAGTTCCTGAATATTAAACTCCATTTTTTCAAGACGAGCACGAAGACGTTCTTTTTCAGCATCATATGCAGTAATAGCAGGGACCATCGTAACAGTAGAAAGTGAAAGCGATTTCATAATGTCATGGGCACGACTAATGATCGATTCAGGAATATCGGCAAGACGAGCAACCGAAAGCCCAAAACTTCCTTGCGCACACCCAGGAATCATTGCATGAAGAAACACAATTCCCGATTCAGTCTTTTTGCTTGCTGCATGATAATTTACAATCCCCGGCATTTTTTCTGCCAAAAGAGTCAGTTCATGATAATGCGTTGCAAATAAACAACGAGCGCGGACATTCATCTGAATATGCTCGATAATAGCCTGTGCTAATGCAACTCCATCAAATGTACTTGTTCCACGACCAACTTCATCAAGAATGACCAAACTGTTTGCTGTTGCATACCGACAAATATGAGCTGTTTCTTCCATCTCTACCAAAAAAGTACTTTTACCTTCTGCTACATTATCCGATGCTCCTATACGAGTAAATATCGCATCAATAAGTGGTAGCCGAGCCTCTTGAGCTGGAACAAATGATCCACACTGAGCCATAATACATTGCAATGCTGTTTGGCGCAGATAGGTTGATTTACCACCCATATTGGGACCAGTAATAATCCATAACGATTCTTCATCCGTTAATCTTGTGTCGTTGGCAATAAACTGTGACCCAACACGAAGTGCAACAACAGGATGTTTACCATTTTTGATAAGAATATCACGCCCTTCATGAAATTGAGGACGATTATAACCCCGCTCATAAGCTATCTGAGCAAATGAACAGAGCACATCAAGTTGTGAAAGCGCATGAGCCATTTTACGCAAAGTGCCAATGTAAGGACGCACCTGAGACTGAACCTTTACAAAGAGTTCTTTTTCTAACTGCTCTGATTCATTACGGGCAGTCATAATTTCTTGCTGAAGTTCCTGGAGCTCAAAGCACATATAGCGCTCTTTACCAACGAGTGTTTGCTGCCGTTTGTATCGATCAGGAACTTTGGCTGCATGCACATTAGTAATTTCAAGGTAATACCCATACACATTGGTATATCTAATTTTTAACGAGCCAATACCAGTTGCATCTTGTTCTTGCCGTTCAAGACGACTAATAGCTTCATGACTATTCGTTATAAGACCTCTGATGCGATCAAGATGCTGGTCAAACCCTTGTTTAATAATCCATTCTTTTGATTCATCAGTATTCAAAGCTGAACATAAGAGTTCTGAAAGATTCCCAAAATCATTGCTGTAATACAGTAATGCCTGCAACAGGCTTGGAACCTTTGCATCCTGCATCCTAAGTTCCGGAACAACTTCAAGAGCAGCTGATAAGTGCCTATAATCATCGATACGAGCACGACCAAGTGCTATACGTCCAATAACCCGCTCAATGTCTCCGATTGATTGTAATATTTTTTGAATATGCTCGCGATAACGAGTTGCTTGTGCAAGATAAGAAACTGTTTCAAGACGATGTTCAATAGGAGATCGAGTCACTAATGGACGCACTAACCATTTTTTGAGCATACGAGCTCCCATGGCAGTTACCGTTGCATCAAGGACAGATACAAGACTGTTTGTACTAGTACCATCTTGATTATTTTTGATAAGTTCTAGGTTTCGTTGAGATGCGCTATCCAAAATCATATAATCATCAGGCTCATAAAAATGGAGCTGACTAAATTCTTGAAGGGCTGCTTCATTATTTTTTTTAAAATAACCATAAAGCGTTGCGAGTGCCTGTTCTAATGATTTATTTGCTTTAATTTGTTCAACAACTGCTGCTTGCAAACGTTCTTGTGCCCATGCAAGCATTTCAGGATCAGCCTGATGAACCGATGTAAAATAGCCCTGCTTTTTAAACAAAGCCTGAAAGGTATCGGATGATAAAGATTGCGATAAAATAATTTCATCAGGAAAAAAACGTGCTAATTCAGTTTCGAGCGATTTCATCGCTCCTGCTGAAAGTGACGTTGCATAAAGTTGCGCCGTCATTAACTCTGCAAACACAAGAGCCCAACGATCTTCGTAGGGAACAAATGTTAAAAGGTACGAAGCTCGACCATCGTTAAGAAGTTTAGAATCAGTAAGAGTCCCAGGAGTAAGAATTTTGGTAACTGCTCGTTTAACTATTTTCCCCGGTGTTGGTGGTTCAAGCTGTTCACAAATAGCAACACAAAAACCACCTTTTACCAGCTTTACTAAATAATGATCAAGTGCATGAACCGGCACACCACACAGTGGAATATCTTCACCCTTGTCTTTACCCCGTTTGGTAAGCGCTATACCCAAAAAAGCGGCCGCTTTTTTTGCATCATCAAAAAAAAGCTCGTAAAAATCTCCAACCTGAAAGAACAAAAGTGTTTCTAGATGCTCCCGCTTGATGTCCCAGTACTGTTGCATTAAAGGAGTTGGCTTAGTCATGAATCACTTGGAAAGGAAAGGGTTAGAAAAATTGAACTAGAAAAACTAGTTTCGCAAGAAAACGTTATTTGTTCAAGATCTTTTCGATAGCTCTTCAACTCCGTCTAATACTTTTGACCCTACCCACATACCGCCAAAAAAACCTGCCACACATACTAACGTTCCTGCAGAAACCTTAAAAACTGATCCCGAACCAAATTTCATCGCATCTACAAAGAAAGGAACCTCATTTTCTTGAAGTCGCTGTATATGTTTCAAGCTTTGATTATGAGCTTCTGAAAGTTGTTTAAGTTGTTCTTTTAATTGTGCAATTTCTAATTCTGCTTTAGAAGGATCATTTCGCAATCGAGCTGACCCTGAAATCAATCGTTGTTGAGCTGCTCGTGCTGTAACAGTTTTTGCCGCACCTACAAGTACACGAAGTGGCGCCACTGCTGATTGGATTGAACCTGCTACAAACAGCATTGTTATGCTTAGTAATTTATTCATTTTCCTTTTCCTTCTTTTTTAATAACTTTTCAGCAATCTGCTCTTCAATTCGCCTGCCTAAAAATCCTGTATTTTGTAACCACGTGCTAAGCACTTGTACCTTCATACGATTTTTTTCACCTACAGAAAGATTTAATTTTTCTACCAAATCAATTTGATCTTCAAAATTTTTAAATAATGACTGTTGATCATCAGGTTGATTTTTGAGCACTGGCAGTTCATCGTATGATTTGTTTGTTGTTGAAAAATAACACGCTTTAACTTCCCTTGCTGCAATAGTCTTTGCCGCACCTGCAAGCAAACAAAGTGGCGAAACTGCTGATTGCATTGAACCTGCTGCAAACAGCATTGTAATGGTTAGTAATTTAGTCATTTTTTATTTTTCCCTTCTTTTTTAAAAACATCGCAAGAGCATTAATCTCTGCAATTTGTTCTTCTATATGTGCTTGTATCCACTTTGTATTTAGAATAATTTCACGATTGTGATGCGTAACCCAAAAAAGGTTCGACCTCATATTTTTCATAAATACATCTATTTTTTTTCAAGCTCTTCTTGCTGAACTACTTCATCTTTTTGGTCTTGTTTTTCTGAAAACCAGCGCGCTCCAGCTGTTCGTGCTGTAATAATTCTTCCTGCACCTACAAGTACACGCAGTGGTGCAACTGCTGATTGGATTGAACCGGTTAATAGCAACAATCCAATTACCCCTAGACTATTGTTCTTATTTTTACTCATAGATTTCCTTTTCACTTTAGATCAGACCTATAAAATAATACTGGTTACACGCTTAAACAAGTTAATTCATTGAATTTTTTAGCATATTTTTTGTTGAATATATAAGATTTTTTTGAGAAATTCATGTATAGTGAAATGTTCTTAACCGTAACAATCTACCCGTAAGGAGCTAAAGCTATGAAAACACTTATCCGACTCAACCTGTATCTGTCCCAATCTGGACTCTGTTCTCGCAGAAAAGCTGATGCCCTTATTCAAGCTGGAGAAATTACCGTTAACCACTGGCCAGTAACCGATATTGGCTATCAGGTACAAGAAAAAGATACCGTTCGTTATAAAAAAGATATCATTAAGCCTGAAAAACTAACCTATGTTCTTTTGAATAAGCCAACTGGTGTCATTACTGCAGTTGAAGATCAATTTAACCGTCCTACCGTTGTAAACATAGTTCAGTCAAAAGAGATTACGAGCAGACTCTACCCAATTGGAAGACTTGATTATGATACATCCGGAGTCCTTCTTTTAACGAATGACGGAGATCTTTCACAAGCTCTTGCCCATCCAAAATCAAATGTTCAAAAAGTATACCGAGTAACCCTTAAAGAAGAGCTTAAAGCTGATGATGTTGCTCGACTTAAAAAAGGTGTTTACCTAACCGATGGCGGCGCACGAGTTGACTCACTCCATCAAGGCTACAATAAAAATGTTGCTCAAGTGACCATCCATAGTGGTCGTAATCGAATTATCAGAAGAATGTTTGAAAGTCTTGGCTATACGGTTAAAAAGCTTGAACGAGTTATTTTTGCTGGACTTACCACCCGAAATGTAAGACTTGGAGATTGGCGCTTTTTAACCCCAGCTGAAGTTACAAAATTGAAAATGTTTGAAGCTCCAACAAAAAAATCGACAGCTCCTAAAAAAAGTAGCGGTTCAAAAAAAGCTTCTACAGGATCAAAAAAAGTAACCTCTGTCGAAAGCGCTTTACAAAAAATTGCTCCCAATAGAAAAATTGTCCCTTCAAAAAGGCTCGCAAAACGACCAGCGCGCAAACGAGTTACTTCATCTAAAAAATAACTATGCGAGAATAAAGTCCCATGGAATCACGGGTGATACTTCTTGATAGTCAGAAAAAAGTGGTTTAGTAAGTATGATGCCAAAAAATCTTGGTAGGGTCATTTTTTCTAAAAGCTGAACAGTAGCGGCAAAATCTTCCTTACTGCCCTTACGAGTGATGATCACACTTTCTGGGTCTTTAGCAATCATTTCCAACGTTGCAATAGCACGAACCCACAAAGCAATCGCTTGTCCATGAGCAGATTGAGGATCTACCGTCATAAGTTTTGATTTTTTTTCCTTTATTGCTTTTTGTTGAGCCAGTTCTTGTGTTTTCAAAAAATCTGATTCCTCTAAAACTTTTAAAAATTCAGAAGAAAAAAGAACTGGATTTACAAAACCATCTTTTATTTTTTTATCGATTTCTTTTTGAACAATCTTTCTAATGGGGCCAAATGGATATGCTTCATATCCAAAAGCATACACTGAATGAAAAGTCTCAATAGAACTCCAATCAATAACATGTAAAATATTTTCAAAATGACCAAGAGCGCCATCTTTATAGTGATTATAATTATTAAAAATCATCAAAGATTGTATATCATTACTATTCATTTTTTCTTCAACCGTTTCTAGCTGTTTTTGAATAACAACTATTTTTTGCTGATCACCTCTTTTAAGAGAAAGTGGTGGTACCGTAACAAACGGCTTACCTATATAAAATCGACCATCTGCTCCTTGCTGACATCCAAGAAGATTAGACAAAATCGCATACCACTGAGCACGAATAAGCGGTAACATTGGAGATAAGGTAACTTGATCACGACACATTTCTGATACCGTTTCAAGACATTGAACAGAAAGGCCTGTTGTTAACAAAGCATTACGTGAACCGGTTCCCTCTGCAGAAAAGAAAGAAGCAAGTCGATTAGCTGATTTAGTATGAAATTCCATTTTACCAAGACCTGTTCCAGAAAGAAGTTCACCGCTCATACCTGTCCACAATTGCTGAAAATAAGAATGTGCTACCCCATATTCAAAAAGATATTCCACAAAAGCTGAGTAAGCATATAAAGAAGATGCTGAAAACTGTGTGTATACTTCATAACGATTATCATACGCATAACGATGCAATGACGCATGCTCTAATTGAATTTTTGCAGAAACCTCTTCAAACAAAAAAGTTCCCTGTTTTTTTAAAAAGTCTATATTTTCTGTCGTTAATAACTCAGTCATTTGATCCATACTTACAGATAAAACTTCGCTTCCTGTTTTTTGCGTAAAAATAGTATAGAGCGATGCTCTAGTAACTGTTTCAAGTAATAATGAAAGTATAAAATTATTTTTATAATGAGATAGCGAATGATATAGCTCAACCTCTCTATTTACAAAAGAATGATATAAGCTTTTTTGAATATCAAACCCGTTTTGATACATTCTTTTAAGCTGCTGAAGCAAAAAGTTAACTCGCACATTTTCGCGTGATGATCGAGGATACATACTTAAAAAATCAACAAATACTAAAGTTTCTATACCAGCTGCTTTCAACTGAGATGCAACATCATCCATAAAGACTTCAAACCGCATCGGTATCATAAGTCCTTTTGTAAAAAGCATCTGTTCAGGTTCAGCCATTTTAAGTCCCTTAGAATGCACACCTTCAAGAGGAACAAGTATACGGATACGCGATGGATCTTCCTGATCAAAAATGCCGTTCCAATAACCATATGAAAATGGAATCCATAATTTTTCTGGATTACATAACATCAGATTTTCAACATACATTCCAAGCCAATCTTTAGGCTTCTTTTCTAATGTTCCATACTCAGTTAAAAATTGAGTAAAGTCAGTTCTAATTTTTTCTTGATTATCAATAACATACTCTTCCAACTGCTTTCTAATCTGTTTTGCTTCATGCACACATTCAACATCAACAAATACATGTCCATCAGGTTTTACCACCCAATGACTCAATTGAGCAGGCAAATCCATAATAAAAACATCAGGAGACAAACCGTATAAAACTCCTTTTTGTGATGAAGAATTATCTACTCGATTATATTTTTGAACATCATCTTTATAGGTAGTCCAATTAATCACATTCCCGAGTAAAGTACTTTTTCCTACACCATCCACAAAAGAACAAAAAACATAGGCTGTCTTTTTACCATCACAAGGCTGCAACATCGTAACAAAATGTTTTACAAATGCTTGAGCTGATTCAGTAGCCTCTTGCTCCTGAAATGATAAAATTTCTATGGGATAGGTAATATCTGGACCAATATACAATTTTGAAACTGGAATAGATGATTCATTAAGATGTTTTGCATAATCAATGGAAAATAAAATGTCTTGAGTAGCAAGTACTTCTTGCCCAGCACTTTTTAGTTCCCCTCGATAAGCACCTTCCCAAAAAAGAATTAATTCATCCAGCACTGCTGAAACAGTACCTTTTTTAATGCTTTTTTCTATATGTTTACGATATTGTAAAATCGTTTCAAAATCTTTACCAAAAGCATGTTTTTGAAAAAAATAGGCACAGTCGTCAAACAGATCAACAGCATTACACCCAATGTGCTCAATACATGGAACTGCCTGAGGGTGCCATACTTGCTGAAACCAGTTCACATCTTTAAGTAAAAAACCGGTAAGAAACCCAAAAATATTATGTGCTGGAACAATTCTTCCCTTTTTACCAGTAAGTGAAGCTTCATCGGTCAACGCAACACTAGTAAGAGATGAATAATAACTAGGAACTCCCTCTTTTTGATATCCCATAACAAGAATACGTTCCTTACAATCAAAGCCAGAACTTGTTAAAAACTGTTCAAATAACGTCAAACTTTTACGAGTCTGATCTAGTAAAAAAGTATGATACTCGTGGGTATAACGCCCCTCTTGAGAAAAATCATACTGACGAACAAAACTCTTTATAAATGCAATTGATTGATCTTGTTGTAAAGCACTTTGACACAAACCAAACCAAAACAGAATGATGCTGGAAAATTTTTTTGATACTATCATTCCTGTTCCTTTTGTTGCTCTAGTTGCTCTTTTTTAAGAAGCTGAAAAACCTCAGTATATCGTTTAATATGCTGAGAATAACGGGCATCATATTCAGAACCTTGCACATATTTAAAAATGATTTTTAATTGCTTAAGAAGTTTATCAGCTTCTTTTTGGCATTCTTTATACTCTGGCATATCAATTTGTAAAAATGCATTAGTCACTGTTTCTACAAATTGCGCTGCTATACAATCAAAGTAAAAAGCATAAAAATGATGCTGTGTTGTATTTTTCTTTACCTGCCAATATTGAAAAAGAGTTACGTACTGCCCTTGATCTAGTGCATTAAAATAGTTTTTTTCAAAAAGCAAAACCTGTTTTGATACCGTATCAACTTTTGCATGTCTTAAAAAAATATCATATTCCTGACAATACTGAATCATTAAAGATCGATGCTTTTTTTCAGAATAATCAGATTTTTTTTCATCAAAAAAATATTCTGGATAATCCTTAAAATATGAAACTAGTGTAGCCCAAATAACATCAAACTCATTAACTTGAATACCAATGCATGCTGAAATAACCCAACCTGGTTCAATAAGATACAAAGCGCAGTCTTTTTCAAACTGCTTAGAAGGAGTAAGAGAATACTCCGATAAAGCAATCGCAGAAAAAGAAGTACCCCAAAAAATGAAAAGGGTCATACATATCGTCTTATAAACACATACCAAAACAGATTTCATCCATTCCATTTACTACTGCTTTCGTTCTGTTATTTTTATGCGCTTTCAGAATCATCTTCATCATCAGCAGGTACGATATCATAGAGCATTGCGCGCTCCCACATATGATATTTTCTGCGCTCTTCTTGGAGAATATTTTGTAAATTTTGAACGAGTGCTGGCAATTTTTCAAATGATTCAACATCACTCAACAAAACCTCAGCTTCCAGATTAAATTTTTGAATAGAAGTGAACACATGATCAGCTATAATTGATAATTTTTTAGAACAAGCTCTATTTTGTATTTTTACACGTTCAGACTGAATTTCCATGAAAGCAACCAACGACGCCAATCTTCTTGTTAATAAATTGCATGTTTCAATAGTACTTTTTACATAATACGGACGATCAGTTTCATTTTTAGCAAAAAGCGGTAATACCTCAACAGATTGATACAGTTCTTCAAATGTTTGCTCAACATTAGTATATCGTGAAGTAAACCAGACACTATCAATAGGATGGAAAACAGAGTCTAAAGGAGCGCTTACAAATTTATTCCACAACATAATCGATGTCGGAAATTCTCTAAATGCAAGACTAGAACCTATAGCACCCACAAAAACCTGCAAGCCTTGCCCAGACATAAATTGCAGTACATGCTTTGCACCATTATATACACTTGAACCAGCCCATTTCCCATAATCTTTTATTGTTTGAACATACGTATCAGGTGCTTCAGATTGTACTGTGGGAATAACAGGAACTCTATCATAAGCATCTTTAAGAGCCTGCTGCAAAGCAAAAGCTCTTAAAGCTTTTACATCTGCTGCCAATTCTGTAACGGTATCTGCAGTAACAGGAACAACTTTAAGAGATAAAGGAGCTGGACGGAATTTCATGTAAGCAAAACCACCAACAGCAACACAAGCGCCCGCAATACCCGCAACACGCATTACAAAACGATGACTTTCATTTTTTATAAGATAGTTATTCAAGAAGGTTTTCTGAGTATCTACTACAGATCTTTCAAGCACATACATACTACTTTTTTCTGCGGCATCCAATGAGGACTGGAACATTCCACCACACAGTATAATTGCTGTCAGTATATTCGCTGTTGCTCTATTCATAATCGCCTCCACAATCTAAATTAGATTATATATTTTTGATTAATGAGTACTACCTTTAAGAACCTGCCATGCCATACATAGCATCATATCCACCAAATCCTGATCCTGGGGTATATCCTTTATTCAAAGTTCCATCCAGGGTCATAGGTAATTTTTTCCTTGATTTATCTGCAGCGCTCACTTCATCAACTAAAACACCTAAATGTTCAATTGTTGAGCAGATGCTTACCATCAAACGTTTAATAATTTCTTTATCAAGAGCTCCAAAATGTGAAATTGATGCACAATATTCAGATACTTCTTTAAGATAAGCTATAGTTTCTTCAAGTCCAAATGCTATTTCTTCATTTCTGGTTAAAGATGTTCTTACCAAAACTTTTCCAACTTTCTTAATTCCTGCAACCGGAACCATAAGGGCCTTTACTACAAGATGACGGTTTTCAACTTCTTTTTCTGGATGCTCTTTGTAATAACGCAGTCTTTGAGTCAAAACAAAAGCTAAAAAATCACATTCATGTTGTATATGAGTTGAAAGAGTTAACCATTGAGTATCCTGAACATTTTCAGTGCCATCCTCAATTTCAATTGCTCTTAAACGACGTTCTTTTCCAAGATCAAGAACTGATGTTGCTTTAGTTAAAGGAGATAATAATTTTGACATATGATTATGCCAAGAAGCAAGTTGGTTCCATGTGAGTGATTGTCCACCACAAAACAATAATTCCATTCTTTTTTGAAAAATAAACCATGGAGATTCGACAACTCTCATAAGACTTGAAAAAAATTCTGGATTTTGTTTCTGAAGAGAACTAACAACATATAAACCAGCAAGCGTTAAAGGAACAGTTGCAATATAAGGACGTTCTTTTACTAATTCATATCCCCATTTCAAAGCATCAAGAAGTTGAATTGAACCTGAATTTCCAAATGGCCACTCACGAATAGAATCAGAAGTTGACCCATTAACTGTTTTATGGACCGATAGTAAACAGATCATCATCACTAAAAACTTATACATTTTCATTAAAAACCCCATAGTAAACGTACTTTTACGAGTCATCAGTTTACTAGAACACCGATAAAAATCAAAACTATCCCTTCAGTAAAGAGTGGCCCAGACGAAATAAACGAACTATTAAGCCCCCATTTTTACTACTGAGAGCCTCTTTTTACAAGTGCTTTTTTAAGATAATATCCCGTATGGCTTGTTTTGCTTTTAGCAACTTGCTCAGGAGTTCCTTGCGCAACTACGGTTCCCCCATGGATACCTCCTTCAGGACCCATATCAATGAGATAATCGCATGATTTAAGTACATCAAGATTATGCTCTATCACAATCATCGAGTTACCCTTATTCACCAATGTATTCAAAACTTTCAAAAGCCTATCAATATCGTTATTGTGTAATCCTGTTGTTGGTTCATCAAGAACATATAACGTCTTGCTTCCTCTTTTTGCAAGTTCATCCACAAGCTTAATTCGCTGAGCTTCCCCACCAGAAAGGGTTGTTGAAGCTTGTCCTAATTTAATATACTCAAGACCAACATCACACAAAAGCTGTAATCTACGAGCAATAGTCTTATGGGCTGAAAAGAACTCGACCGCTTCTGCTGCGGTCATATCCAACACATCCGCAATATTTTTTTGCCTATATAAAATCTGTAATGTCTCTTTGTTATATCGCTTACCTTTACAAGCCTTACAAGTGATTGTGACGTCAGCCAAAAAATGCATAGAAACGGTAATAGTTCCATCACCACGACATTCAAAACAACGCCCTTCTTCACAATTAAAACTAAATCTACCGACCTTATACCCACGAGCATTACTATCAGGAAGTGAAGCAAAAAGAGCACGAATATCATTAAAAACACCCAAATAGGTCGCAGGATTTGATCGAGATGTTCTTCCAATAGGGCTTTGATCTATAACAACAAGCGATTGTAATGCCTCAACTCCTACAAGATCATCTCCAACAGAAGGTTGTGCTCTTTTTGAATTCAAGCAGCGTTCTGCAGCAGGAACTAATTCCTCCATAATCAAAGTACTTTTTCCTGAACCAGAAACACCTGAAACCCCACATAAAACACCTAATGGAAATTGGACCGTCAAATCTTTTAAGTTATTTTTACGAGCATGCATAAGGGTCATAAAACTCGAAGCTGAACGTCGTTTTTGAGGAATTTCAATTTCTTTTCGTCCACTTAAATAGGCACCGGTTAAAGAATCAAGATTTGCTGCAACTTCATCAGGGGTACCTGCAGCAGTGACTGTTCCACCATGTATACCAGCTCCCGGCCCCATATCGATCAGATAATCAGCAGCTTCCATTGTATCCATATCATGCTCAACAACAACAACGGTATTACCTTGATCACGTAAATTTTTAAGAGTACCAATAAGTCGAGCATTATCTCGTTGATGAAGGCCAATACTCGGCTCATCTAAAATATATAACACTCCACTCAATGCAGAACCTATTTGAGTTGCAAGACGAATACGTTGCCCCTCACCACCTGAAAGAGTACGCGCTGTTCTATTAAGAGTAAGATAAGGCAAACCAACATCAAACAAAAATTGAAATCTACGAGTAATTTCTAATAAGAGCGATTGCGCAATGCTTCGTGATGTTTCATCAATCGAAAGAGTATTAAACCAAGTAATTGCATCTTCTATTGAAAGATCACCAATTTCACAAATATTTTTTCCATCAATAGTCACTGAAAGTGCATATTTATTAAGTCTTTGTCCCAAGCAACTTTGGCATGTTGAACGCTTTGCATATTTTCCAAAAAAATCTGGGTGGTTCGTTTTCCAATAATCTGAATCACCCTCTTTCCAAGGCCATTCATCCATAATTCCAAGCCCTGAACAATCAGGACAAGCTCCAACAGGAGAGTTAAAAGAAAAAAAGCGTGGTTCAAGTTCAGGAAAAGAATGTCCACAATTAAGACACATACATGATGAAGAATAGAGTTGTTCTTGCTTGCCAGCTTCTACTTTCACAAGACCTTGAGCAAGTTGCATTGCTCTTTCAATACTTTCTTGAATTCGTGCTTGCTCTTCTGGATCACTCCTTAAAGAATCAAGAATCACATCAATGGAATGCTTATAAGTTTTAGCAAGTTTAACAGCATCAACTTCTTCCTTACTTGCAAATTTGTACATTTTCCCATCGATCAAAAGCCTATAAAAACCTTGTTCAAAAAAATGAGCTAACTCTTGTTTAAACTCTCCCTTTTCTTGACGAACCACAGGAGCACTAATCGTAATTACAGCTCCTTTAAAAAAGGCCAGTACATGCTGTGTAATCGCTTCAGGAGACTGTGCTCCCACAGAAGCCTTACAATCCGGACAATGAATTTTTCCAATTCGAGCAAAAAGTACTCGTAAGTAATCATATATTTCAGTAATAGTTCCCACAGTAGAACGAGGATTACTACCTACTGTTTTTTGTTCAATAGCAATAGCGGGGCACAGACCTTCTATCTGATCAAAATCAGGTTTTTTTGCAATCCCCAAAAACTGCCTTGCATAGGTAGAAAGAGATTCAGTGTAACGACGCTTTCCCTCGGTAAAGAGAATATCAAGGGCAAGCGAGCTTTTACCTGATCCTGAAGGCCCTGTAATAACAGTTAAGGCCTCTTTAGGAAGCGATACTGTAATATTTTTAAGATTGTGCTCACGGGCACCAACAACACGAATCCAAGAGCGATTTTTTTTACTCATGCTAAAGACCTCCTGCTTTTTAGAACAAATAACTGAAAACTTCTTTAGAATATCATTAAAAAAACTCTTTTTGTACTTTGCTTTTTCTAAAACCTTCTTTATACTAATCTTCATCTTAAGCTTTACTCTGTTCATTTAAGCATCTAGGTGCCGCAAAGTAGCGCTGGTGAATGTAGCTCAGTTGGTAGAGCACCAGGTTGTGGTTCTGGGGGTCGTGGGTTCAATCCCCACCATTCACCCCAAATTTGAAATGTATCGGGATGTGGCGCAATTGGTAGCGCACTCGCTTTGGGAGCGAGGGGCTGTCAGTTCGAGTCTGGCCATCCCGACCAGATAAAAAAACCCGCGGTTTAATTCGCGGGTTTTTTATTTTCTATCTATCACTTAGTTTGCAAAAAAACTTCATTCCTTTTTTGATCGATTGTTTTCCCTCTGATATAAAACAGTAATGAATTTCTGCTCTTCCTGAAAAAAAAGGCTCTTTATGGTTATGGATCGTCGCTATCTTTTTTATTTTGACTGGATCAGCTTCACACTCACTTTTACAATTGCCACTATTGGTCTTGCATTTGTTTACAGTGCAACTACAACACCAGCCCTCCCGTATTCTCTTTATTTTCAAAAACAATTCTTTGGTCTTGTTTCTGGACTATTTATTTATCTTGCTTTTTGTTTTACTGACTATCGAAAACTCTCTCGATATGGTTATTTTACCTATTTCTTGATTGTAGCCCTTCTTTTATTCACCCTTATCAAAGGGAAAATTGGAATGGGAGCTCGTCGCTGGATAGATTTAAAACTCTTTAGATTTCAGCCTTCTGAAATAGCAAAGCTTTGTTTCCCTTCTTTTTTAACTTATTACTTGTACACAGAAAATGATGTCCCTCTTTATACTATGGACACATTTATGCCAATACTCGCCACCATGCTTGTAAGCGCACTGCTCATTTTAAAACAACCAGATTTAGGAACCGCAATCATTTTTTTAGGATCAGGACTTGTCATGCTTTGGTTTTCAGGGATAGGAACACGATTTTTTAGATGGGGACTCCTGTGTAGTCTTCTTGCAGCACCAGCAGCATGGCATACCTTGCGACCGTATCAACAAAAACGTGTACTTGTTTTTTTAGGAGCCGGAGACAACAGAAAAGAACGCTATCAAATTGAACAATCAAAAATAGCTATCGGATCAGGACAACTGATGGGAAAAGGATTTACTCGAGGAACTCAAAATATGCTTCTTTTTTTACCAGAAAGCCGTACTGATTTTATCTTTGCAGTACTTTGTGAAGAGTCTGGTTTTATTGGGGCAGTCATACTCATTTTATTGTATCTACTTCTCTTTACTCGGATTATTATGCGCCTACAGGATGTTCCCACTTTTTTTGCACGACTTCTTGGAATCGGCATTCTAACTTCACTCATACTTTCAACGCTTATTAATATTGCAATGGTATGCGATATGCTTCCGGTTGTAGGAATTCCACTGCCGCTTATAAGCTATGGACTTACTTCGTTATGGATTACTCTTGCAAGTCTTGGATGGATTCAAGGCATTACAATGCGAACATTTTAACCTCTAAAAAAAAGAAGCGATTTCTTTTCCAAGATAATCGCTTCTTTGTAAAGTCTTTCAACTTATTGTATAAGATACCTCAGAATTATTAATCCCAATTTTCAGTATCTTGATCATCATCTTCATCGTCAGAACCCCCAGCCAAAGTTCGAAGTCTCATCAATTTAGCCGCATCATTCATATTCGTAATAGTTCCGTTTTGAGTATAATCTTTGACTGTTGATTGAGCTGTAGATTCTTCTGCGGTCACACCATTTCTTCTATTTAATGCTTTTTGTTCATCTAAATATGCTTGTTCTTCTTGAGTTTTTACACGATTAGGATTTTGCGTAAAAACAGGTTTGTTTTCAGAATCATCATTAGCAGGAATTAATGATGAACTCCAATCAGAATCATTTTGTACTGAATTTTGACGTTCAACCACTGGAACAATATTCACAAGACTACCTGGTACAGCATTTAAAGGAGCTTGCATTTGAGCATTTGTTTCCACATGTTTTAATGGCTTTCTTTGCCCTTTGAGTACATCGTTCATATTAGGAACTCCTGTAGGAGGAGTAACCTTTGTAGCTGGACCAGCTGCTTGCTTAACTGTTCCGTTAGGTTTTTGAGTCTTCCATGATCCTCCAACTGGTTGATTTAAATCAGGAAGAGGTGGTGGTACTGGGATTGAAGAATTAGTAGCATTTTGAGTTCTTGATGATCCCACAGGTTTTGTGAAATCAGGAAGAGGTGGCGGTGTTGGAATTGAAGAATCAGCTTGCAAAGCAGGGACTCTTGGCAACTCTAAAGATTGAATAGGGGAAACATTCAACGGTTGTGAAGGCTGTGAATTAACTTTACTCATAGCCGGAGCCACTACCATTTCTTCTTCAAAATCAACAGGAGCAGCTAGCGCATCAAGTAACAACGCATCTTCAGCAAGTTCTTTTGCAAGAAGTTGTGCTTTTGCGGTAGCTATAGCATCACGTCTCGTTTCTGCAGTATATCTTTCTCCAGTTAAAGGGTCATAAATAGGAAATTGCTTAGCAAAATTTTCTTCATCTTCTTCTTGTTGAAGTTTTTCAGCTCCATATGGGGTTTCTCTATAATTAACTGATGTACGATCATATTCATCCTTAGGATACGTTTGACCAACCATTGACTGATCTTGTGCCGCAAACCTAATACGCGTTTGACGCTCATTCAAAGGAAGTGTGGCTGAAGAAGCAACTGTTTGAGCACTCACAACAGACTCACCTGGAATAGTAGAAATTTCTTCAACAGCTACTGGTTCAATATTTTCTAATGCTAAAGCAGCATTTTCTAAAGCAGCGTCTTCCATTAATGCTCCAAGAACTCCGGTCTGAACAATACTTGCAGATGAAACTGGCACAGTAACAGCCGTATCATACTGTAATCTTTTTTGGAAATTAATAAGCACACTAATAAGATCTTTATAACTATTTTTAATAGTTACACAGTTAGAATAGGCATTAACACCAACAGTAGCTGGTATCGCATTATGACGCCCACGCATACTGATAATTTTATCAATAGCCTCAATTGATGCATTAAGCTTTGCAATTACTTTTGTTACTTGCGCAGCCTGAACAGAACTACCTTGTGAAAGTATAAAATCAATTCCATTTTGAGCCATTCTAATAGAAGTCAATGCTTGTTGACCCATAACCGCTTCAGCCGTACCTTCAGTTGCTGGAAATGACAATCGAGAATAACTAATTGCTACTAAATCGCGTGCCTTTTGAATTTTTTCTAAATATTGATCAGAAGTCATAGTCATAAAAGCTGGACG
>CANNMA010000009.1 GCA_947505805.1 bacterium | reverse complement strand
ATCTTTTTCTACAAAAACACCGTATTCAACCATTCGATTTACCCATCGTATATGCATAGGACAGGTGTAGCCTTCAGCAATGAGCTCTCCATATTTTGCGGTAAGTTTTTCGTTGAGCTTTACGTTGATTTTGTATTCTTTGTCTTGGGTAACGTCCCAAGAAAGCAGCTCGGGCGTAGTTACTTTATTGTGAGTAAAATAACTGATTTCAAACTGATCCTTAAAATCTTCAGCGTAAAATTTTTTAGTGGTAGATGGTTTTTTTTTCATTAGGGACCCTTCTGTAGCCCGATAGAGTTTCTTTTTTTAAAAAAAATCATAGGCGGAGTGTGACTATCTTTACTGTAAGAGCTATCAACATTTTCGGTTTAGTCAAAATACATTGATTTTTACAATAAAAAATAAAAGCTGTTTTTTTTAATTTTTTTAAAAAATGACATGTAATTTATTAAATAGGTTTAGCAAGAGTTATAATTGTTTCAATTTACATCAATTGAGCATAAAAGCTTTTGACAGTAAAGAATATTTTATATTGAAAAGAGTTGCAGTTAGTTTATTATGTGAAAGATATAATTAAAATAATAAAATAAAGTTTTTAAATATGAAAATACAGGCATTGATTTTTTTTGCATATTCATTGTTTTTAGTCCAATTGGATGGTGCGCAAGACTTAGGCGAACGAGTTAATCATATTACGCAAAAATCTTTGAGTGAATTTTCTCGTCAACTTAAGGCTGCTGAGGGAGGGCAACCTTTAACTGAATCAGACATAGATGTATCAGAAATTCTTATGGCTGATCTTTTGCAAACCTCGATAGAGGTAGAACAGAGAAAGGCTTTAGAAGGAAGTGAAGGAAGGTCTCGGGTACAGCAAAGATTGCGCGATAGGATCGCCGCACAAAATATTTTAGAAATAAAAAGACAGCATCAGCAACTTGCTAGTATGCGTCAGGCAGTGAAAGAAATGGCACAATTATTAGAACCGTCTCAATCTGCTAAAGCTCCTACAGCAGCAGATAATTTTTCTGGTTTGGTAGAGCCATCAGCAGCAACGATTGAAAAGAAAGATAAGAAAAAGAAAAAGAAAAAAACAGCAAGTTCTGTTGTTACAGCTTCTCAATTGGATCAAGAGGAAGTTGTAGTTACTGCTCCTTTAGCGCCACAGCCTGAAGAAGGTAAAAGTTGGGATGATTTATTGGAAAGCTTGGGGGTTGATTAATAACGGCATAAGTAGATTTGGTGTTCTTTAAAAAAGCTCTTTAACCAGTTGTTCAACAGGAATTGTTGAAATAGATTGGACGTCTTTATAAAACTGTTCATCATATTCTCGTGTTTGTACAACTATGGGCATAGTGACTGCATGACCTAAGATCAAGGCCTGTTTTTTTGTATCAAGGGTTGCAAGAATCGTTCGCAGTGCATGGGCGTTAGGTGTTCCTGTTAGTACCGCTTGAATATCATTTTCATCGCTTAATTGTGCTACAACTTTAGTCCCTAGCTGAGAAATAATTTCTTGGTCGATACCAGAAGGGCGTTGATCGACTACAAGCAAAGAAACATAATATTTACGCATTTCGCGTGCAATTGTGCCAAAAATAGTTTGACGTGCTGCAGCAGGGCTTAAAAATTTATGCGCTTCTTCGATGCAGATCATGAGTTTTGTTGGTTCATCACCTTTGTTTTGTGATCCTAAAAACTTTTCTGTCCGGGCAATATATTCACTGTGGATGCGGCGAGTGATGATGTTTGAGATTAATAAATAACAAAATGATGATGTGTAGTTTCCGAATTCAACACATACATTAATTCCGCGCGATAAATATTCCATCATTTGATCGATAACCGATGCAGTTCGTTGTCCTGAACTATGAACTACTGAAGGTTTAAAAAAGGGAAATCGCTCAATTCGTTTTAATTTTCTATAGAGTGCTGCAATTGATTCTGGATGCGCTCCTAAGGATGCAGCAAATTCTTTCAAATCGGTTTGAGATAAAAGAATGTCAAGCCATTGATGTTTATATTTACTACTAATGAGATAAGCAGCCTCAACGGCTGTTGCATGTAAATTGAGTTCTTGTTGTAGGCACGTGATATCGTCAACATTGACGTCTTGATAAGAAAGTTCAATTTCAACATCTGCACTTGCTCCCCGTCTGCGCGTTGATGCAGGATCAAGTGAAAAAATAACTACTCGATCAGGGAACAATGTTTTAAGGCCTTTAATGAATGAGTTTCCGGTACCTTCTTTGCGTGCCTGTAAGCCATATTCGCTGTGCATATCAAAAATAAGGGTAACTGCTTTTTTTCTATGAATCAGGCCCGCAAGAATGAGTCTTGTTAAAAACGTTTTACCGGTTCCTGTTTTTCCAAAAATACCGGTGCTTCGCTCAGTGAGTCTTTCAAGATTCATGCAGACAGGTGCATCCATATCAATAGGGGATCCGATAGTAAAAAACTTACCTGATGGGTCTTTTTCATTTCCAAAAATGGTAGCAATATCCTCTTTTGTTGCTTCATATGCTTTAGAAAAATGATCGGGTATTGTTTTAACGGGGCTGATTTCAAGATTTTTTGTAAGCATTACCAGAGGCCGTAGCTCTGCTGTTGCGTACATACTTTTACGTTTTAAAATCGAAAGAAGGAGATGTTCTTTTTCTGTAGGGGGATAGAGCAAAATATCAGGATTACTAACATGCAAAGCGATATTGGTAATCAGACAAAAAAAAGTATTGTGTGGCGTAATGATGGAAACAAACTTGCCTGTTTTTAAAGATTCAAGCGCTGTTTCGGGGCAAAGCTTCATGGTGAGCCCTTCAACAAGTGAACCGCCCGTTATTATTCCCAATGATGTTTTCATGATTAGTGTGTATTTTCTTCGCAAGATGTTTCAGTTAAAGTATTGCGAATGCTCATAAGCCAAGTAAAAATTCCCAATGATACTGAAGTAAATCCCAAAATACCAACTAGACTTAGTCTAGGTAAGCTTTGTGGTTCTTCATTTTGACTAAGTTCGGTTGCTTTATGGTGATCTTTAGGGGTACAGGAGGTAAATGTTTTATCTAAATTTTTAACTGCTAATTCAAAATCTAGCTCTGCGGCTTCATCTGCTTCTTTTAGTGCTTTTTTCTCTAATAATGAAAACGCTTCCATATAATCTTCAGGCTCATGCTTAACAAAAAGAGCAGCAGTTTTTTGAGTACGTTCTTTTTGTAATCGAGAGTAGACGCGCTTACCTATTGACATCCTGTGTGTTTCAATTTCTTCTAGATCTATAGCAGCAGAATAAAGACACGATGTTAGAGTGAATGCACCGATAAGTAGCGTACTATTTTTAAAAGTTAGTTTCATAAAGATCTCCTTTTTAGTCTTTATTTTTGATTTAGGTTGTCAGCAAGAGCAGCGCAGAATGACGATGTACTTGAAGAATTGATGTTTTTTCAATAGAAATTAATTCATGTTTTCCTGTTTTAAGGCAGTAGGTAAATTCTTTTCCGGCGCTAACAATTAATGTTGTAGGGCTATGGCCTGGTTGAATAATAAAATTTCCATCAGGAGTATTGACTTCTATCCACACAATTTCATGTTCCGATTTTTCTTGTAAAGACATCACTGTTAGCTTCATACTTACCCTCTTTTATGAGAAGCAAGTTCCAGAGCATTTGCTTTTTGGTAGGCCTGTTCAAGTGTTCCAACCATATATAAAGCTTGTTCTGGCAGATCATCACATTCACCATTAATGAGCTTTTCAAAATCATTTACAGTTGTTTCTTTTGGAACATACTGGCCAGGAATATTACTGAATGTTTCAGCAACAAAAAGCGGCTGAGTTAAGAATTTCTGTACTCGTTGTGCTCGTTTTACGATAATCCTGTCTTCTTCTGAAAGCTCATCCATCCCTAAAATTGCAAGAATATCTTGGAGTTCTTTGTAGCGTTGCAATAAGTTTTGGACTTTGCGAGCAACAGTATAATGTTTTTGTCCAACAACATAGGGAGAAAGTCCTTTTGAGTTTGATTCTAAGGGATCAATAGCGGGGAAAATGCCAAGTTCTGCAAGGCGACGAGAAAGAACCGTGTTTGCATCAAGATGCATAAAAGTTGTTGCAGGGGCAGGATCGGTAATATCATCTGCAGGAACATATACTGCTTGGATGGACGTGATAGATCCATTGATCGTATTGGCAATTCGCTCTTGAAATGATCCCATTTCAGTTGCTAGTGTTGGTTGATATCCAACAGCTGAAGGCATACGTCCAAGGAGTGCAGAAACTTCAGAACCGGCTTGTACAAATCTAAAAATGTTATCAACAAAAAGAAGAACATCTTTTTTTTCTTTGTCTCTAAAATACTCAGCCATGGTTAACCCTGTAAGTGCAACTCGTAAACGAGCTCCGGGCATTTCTCCCATTTGTCCAAAGACCAAGGTTGTTTTATCGATAACATGAGAGGCTTTCATTTCTAAAAGCAAATCATTACCTTCTCGGGTTCTTTCCCCAACTCCAGCAAAAACAGAAAAACCACCATGTTCAATTGCGATGTTACGAATGAGCTCCATAACTAAAATTGTTTTTCCAACACCTGCTCCTCCAAAAAGACCAATTTTTGACCCTTTGAGGTAGGGGCACAAGAGATCGATAACTTTGATTCCAGTTTCTTGGATTTCGTTTTGAATTTTTTGTTCGATTAAAAGAGGGGGGTCTCTATGAATTGGCCATGACTCAACATCCGCACTTACTTTGCCTAGTCCATCTATTGGATTGCCAAGTACATCAAATACTCTCCCAAGTACTCCTTTACCAACAGGAACTGAAATCGGAGCTTCTGTATCATAGACAGAAAGGCCTCGGCTAATATTTGAAATATCTTCAAGAGCGATGCAGCGTACAATTCCATCGCCTAGTTGTTGAGCAACTTCTACTGCCACTTCTCGAATTTTAGAAGGATTTTTTTCCTGTGGGATGGAAATTAGAAGTTTATTAAAAATATTTGGTGTATGAGCTTGAGGGAATTGAGCATCGATGATTGTTCCACTGATACGAAGTACGATGCCTGTAGTTTGTTTTGTTTGGGTGTCTGCCATAAGTCCCCTTTGGTATCCGCTGTTGGTATTTTTTGTGTAAAGCGGAGGTTTGCAACTAAAAAATCAGTTAGAAATCAATGCTAAAGGTTTGTAGGAAGGTTGTAAAGGTGTTGTAAAAGTTACCATAAAAAAAGCGAGGGAATCAAAAAGATTCTCTCGCTTTTATACTTTGACTTTAGCTGTTAGAAAGCAAGCTCTCTATTTACTCTGCTTGCGCTTCTTCAGCTTCTTCAACGTGTGCTTCTTCAGTAGCAACTTTTACAGTTTTAACTGTATCGGTTGTTTCTTCAGCGATAACAGCTTCAGTTACTTCAACAACAGCAAATTCGTCTGCAGCGACTGAGAATGCAACGCTTGACAATAAAGTTAAAGTTAAAAATCCAGATTTCATATAAAAACTCCTTAAAAATAGGGTTAAACTTGCCTAAATTATAAAGCAGGTTGTGAAAAAGACAAGAATAAAAATAGTTTTCTAATAAGCTCAGATTCTATTTTTTAATATATTTAAAAATATTGTTCTGAAAGCTACTTAGCTAATTTAGGGATAGGTCTTAAATAAAAGATGAGCGCAGTATCTTTATTGAACTGCGCTCATCTTTTATATTTATAGAGCAAAAAAGATTAGATCATTTTTGGAAGTAAGAGTCTGCGTAGTGCTTCATCAGCATGTTCTACCCATATCACATCAATTCCTTCTAAAATTTCATCGTTATTAATAAGATCGCCTTTATTTTGAAGAGGGAAAATAACTGTTTTAATGTTATTACGTTTTGCGGCTAATATTTTTTCTTTGACTCCTCCGATAGGCATAATCTTTCCGCGAAGATTGATTTCGCCTGTCATTGCATAACGGGCATCGATAGGGCAATTAGTAAGCACTGAAAGAATAGAAGTGAGCAAAGCGATACCACCAGAAGGACCATCTTTAGGAACTCCACCTGCAGGAACGTGAATATGGATATCAAATTCGGTGAATTTCTTTTGATCAATATTAAATTCACTAGCATGGGATCGGGCATAACTTAAGGCTGCTTGTGCAGATTCTTTCATAACGTCACCAAGTTGTCCTGTTAAAATGATTTTTCCTCGTCCAGGCATTAAGACCGCTTCAATGGTGAGCATTTCGCCACCGAATGGAGTCCATGCAAGTCCGTTTGCAATTCCTACTTCACTTTCTATGCTTTGATCTCTATCACAATCGATAATCTTTTTTGGTCCAAGATGGGTATCAAGTGTTTCTGGTAAAAAAATGAGCGATCGTTTTTCTTCAACAAGTGAACGAGCTGCTTTTGAGCACAGTTTTCTGATAACGCGCTCTAAACTTCTGACCCCTGCTTCTCTGGTGTAATGCATAATCAGTTCTTTTAAAACTTCATCAGAGAATTCAATGCCTTTGCCTTCAACCCCCGTATCAGCGAGTGCTTTTCTTACTAAGTGTTGTTTTGCAATACTCAGCTTTTCATCAATCGTGTATCCAGAAAGGTTGATGACTTCCATACGATCTCGTAGCGGATCAGAGATAGCATCAATATTATTTGCTGTTGCAATGAAAATGACTTTTGAAAGATCGAAAGGAATTCCAAGGTAATTATCATAAAATGTTTTGTTTTGTTGTGGATCAAGGACTTCAAGCATTGCGGCTGAAGGGTCTCCTCTAAAGTCTGAACCAATCTTATCAAGTTCATCGATGATGATGACCGGGTTTTTTGTTTCAGCTTTTTTGATCGCTTGCATAAAACGTCCTGGCATTGAACCAACATATGTTCTTCGGTGTCCTCTGATTTCAGCTTCGTCTTTTACTCCACCTAGTGAAATTCGAACGTAGCTGCGCCCTAATGCTTTGGCAATTGATTTACCTAAAGAAGTTTTTCCTGTTCCTGGTGGTCCGGCAAAACATAAAATTGGGCTATAGCCATCTTCTTTCAGATTGCGAATTGAAATGAAATCGAGAATTCGATCCTTAATTTCTTTAAGCCCGTAATGATCTTCGTCAAGAACTTTACTTGCATGTTCGATAGAAAGATTATCTTTTGTTTCAATATTCCAAGGCAAAGAAAGAATGATTTCTAGGTAGTTTCTAGTAACTGTTGCTTCTACAGAATCAGCTGCAGTTTTTTCAAGACGATTAATTTGACGAGATACTTCTGTTCTAATTTCATCAGGAACATCAAGGAGTAACAGTTTTTCTCGCATTGCTTCTATTTCTTCAGCATCATCTTCACCAAGTTCTTGCTTGATAGCTTTAAGTTGCTCTCGTAGATAAAACTCTTTTTGAGCTTTATTCATAGAATCGCGAGCTTTACTACGAATTCGTTCTTGTGTTTCAGCAACTTCAATTTCTTTATTTAAGTGACCATAAAGACCTTCAAGAAACTCTATTTGTGTTGAAGATTCAAGTAGTTGTTGAGCTTCTTCAACGGGTAAATTGAGATGCGACAAAATGAAGTCAGCAATTTTTTGAGGGTCATGCATTTTAGAAAGAATGATATGAAAGTCAGGACTAAATGAATGGGTAGAAGCACTTATTTTTTCAGCTTGTTCTTTGATGAGTTTTATATGCTGCAAGAGTTCTTGTGAATTATCATCGGTAGGGTCCGCCATTGCTTCTACAGAAACATTTAAGGTATCGTTATCAGTTATGATTTCTTTAACACGTGCTCTACAAATACCTTGTACTAAAATTTTAACTCCCCCCTCGGGAATTTTAATGAGCCGCATAATGGAAGAAATCGTTCCGACTTCATATAAATCTTTTGTTCCTATAGCCCCTTGTCCATCTACCAGTTTTTTTTTGGAAGCTAAAAGAAGAACTTTTTTTGATCCTTCAAGGCTTTGGTTAATACCATGAATAATTCGTTCGTCGAGCACCAAAAGAGGAATAATCATATGAGGAAAAACGACGACATCCATGGTTGGAATGATAGGTAAGATTTCCGGTATTTGTTCATCGAGCATGTTGTTATTTATTGTTCTCATTACTTGATCCCCCTTGTTTAAGTAAGCAGTGAGCTATTTCTTCGTTCTAGTGTAAGGGATCCTCTTTTTCAAAGACAAGACTTGGGCAGCAGCTTTTTTGAATTGCATTATAATAAGCTAGAGATATTGAATTGGTCTTTACAATATTTAAATAAAAAGGCTTTTATGAAAGTAATGCAGCTTCTGAACATTTCTAAAACTTTTGGGATTGGCCTTGATAAACGAACTCTTTTTTCGGGGGTTACGGTTACGTTTGAGCAAGGTAAAACCTATGCCTTACAGGGAGCTTCTGGGTGTGGCAAGTCTACCTTTTTACATATGCTTGCGGGTCTTGATAGTCCTACAACAGGCGCAATTATTGTTGATGGGAAAAATGTTTCTGACTATGTAGCTACAAAGCGAGCGCAATCGATTGTTTTGGTAACGCAAACTCCATTTTTTATAAAAGAACTTTCTGTTATTGAAAATGTTGCTCTGGCAGCGCTTTTAATTGATCACACAAAAGCATACGCCAAAGAATTATCGGAATGGTACCTAGAGATGGTTGGATTAATTGAAATGAAAGAGTGGAACATTGGTAAGCTTTCTGGCGGACAAAAACAACGAGCAGCATTAGCGCGGGCTCTTGTTGTAAAACCGCACTTTTTATGTGCAGATGAAGTTACAGGTTCACTTGATGAAACAACAGGCCAACACATTATTGATCTGCTTTTGTATCTTCAAAAACATGAAAAGATGGGTGTTATCATAAGTTCTCATAATCCAGTAGTTGCTGCACAGATGGATCTAGTCTTTACTATAAAAGATGGTATTCTTGTCCCCAATTATCAATCGTCTAATCTAGAAGGCATATATGACAGATCTCATGCAGAAAAAAAACATTATAAAAAAGACATTGCAAGTAGGTAGTACAACACTTGTAAGCCGGTTTTTGGGTCTTGCCCGTGAGATTTTACTTGCACGATTTTTGGGTATTGTTGAAGTTGCTGCCGATGCATTTAATACCGCATTTTTAATTCCCAATTCATTACGGAAAATTTTTGCTGAAGGGGCATTAACTGCTGCCTTTGTTCCAACATTTGTGAATCTTTTTCATAAAGAAGGAAAAGAAAAAGCAGATGAGCTTATGGCCCTTGCGTTTTTAGCATTTGAAGGAGTTGTCCTCGCTCTTTGTATCTTGGTTTGTGTGTATCCGGAAGTAACAATAGGGATTATAGCTCCTGGTTTTTCTGCGGCTCAGGTTGCAGCAACTATTCCGTGCTTGCGCATTTTGATGCCTTTTATCTTTTTTATTTCAAGCAGTGCGCTTCTTGCAGGAGCATTACAATCGGTTAATCATTTTTTTATTCCAGTGGTCTGTCCAGTTTTTTTGAATATTATTTTTATTGGAGCGACGCTTGCCTGTTTGGCTTATGGCTACTCTGTTGAGTACTTATGCTATGCAATTTTGGCAGCAGGGCTTATCTGGTTTTTGGCTCATTTAGTTCAGTACATTATGCTTGGTTTTTCTTTTAGAGTTCCTGAACCTGAAACATGGCGTTCATTTGGTAGCGTGCTTATAAAGTTTGGACTTTGTTTTTTAAGTATGAGCGTTATGGAGCTTTCACTTATTATCGATCAGCGCTTTGCATCTTATTTGCCTGTTGGATCGGTAACATTGATTAAATACACTTCACGGTTTATGGGGATTCCCTTAGGTGTATTTGCAGTTGCTTTCTCAACAATTTTACTTCCCCATTTTGTCCGTGTGCATATGACAGATCCTAAAAGGCTCCATTTTTATTTACTTGAAGCAATGAAGTTTGTGTTCTGGGTTACAATTCCAGCTACACTTATTTTAGGGTTTTTATCGAGGGATATTTTTGTTACGTTGTTCGTTTCAACTTCAAAAAACTTTCCAGTGGCTATGGTTTCAACTGCTGGATTTTTGCTGATGACATTCTTATCAGGGCTTTTCTTTTTTTCGATTAACAAGATTTTATTTAGTCTTTATTATTCATTTCATGATACGTACTACCCGACTCTTATAGCTGCGATAGCAACAGCTGTTAATATTGTGAGCAATTATGCATTAGTGGGGTCATTAGGTCTTATTGGACTTGCCTTAGGGACCTGTTTTTCTGGGGTAGTTCAGACAGTGCTTTCATTGTTGTTTTTAAAGCATCGTCATAAATTTGATCTTTCTATGAGGCAGTTTTTTGAGTTTGCGGTTCGTTACTGTGGGCAGCTTATTGCTCTTTTTATTCCACTGTATGGTTTGTATCGTGCGTGTCATGCCGGGATGATTCATGTTTGTGCAGCATCTTCTTTTGCTTCATTTTTCTTTTTACAAAGTTTTGGATTTTGGCTCTGGGTTGGTCCGCTCATTTTATTGACGTTCGGACTTTTGTATTTCACTCGTAAAGCATTTGCTATTCAGATCTATTTTCTTGATTAAAACTCAAGAGCTTATTTGATATTTAATATAACCTTTTATTGTCTGGTTATGAGTTTTATATTTTTAGCACACGTACATCTTGTGTTAAAAATATAAATGAAATTTTAGTATCAGATTTGTGTAATTTTTACAGGGATAATTTTTGAAAAAATAAGCACTAAAAAAGCCCCACGATTAGATGGGGCTTTTTGTAGTTTTAAAAAACTAGATGTTGCTTAAAATTAGTTTGTTCCGCCTTCAGCAAGTGCAGCAGCGATTGCTTCATTAGCTTGCGCTCTGGTCATTCTACCTTGAGCTACAAGTGCATTAAAGCTTGCGCGAATAACGCGTTCTCTTGCGCTTGTAGTAGGAGCTGCTGGTGCTTGATGTGCTTGTGCAGCGGCTTCCATTTGAGCGATATGCTCAGCTGTTGGCTGTGCAAAAAGAGTTTGAGTAAGTTCTTGTGTTGCTGGCTGTTGAGCGCGGTGTCTTACAGAAGCTTGCGGTTTTGGAAGTACAGCAGGACCTTGCTTTTTAACTGGTTGAGCAACTTCTTGTACATCATCAGCTTGTGCAGCATCTTGTAGTTCAGAAGTTTGAGTTGAAGCCATAGGATGAGCATTTATTATGATTGGTTCAACAACAACTACTTCTTCAAAATAAATTGGTTGTGCAACTAATTCAGCTACTGGCTCAACTAATTCAACTACTGGCTCAACTAATTCAACAGCTTTTGGCTTTTTAAACCAGTAAGCTAGTGCGCCAACTGTAAAGACAGAAGCAGCAGCGATTGCGCTTGCTGTTTGATTTTCTTTTACAAAAGAAACAGTAGTGTTTGCTGCCATGGTAGCAACTTCTTTAGCCATTGAAGAAAAGCTTAAAAAGTTAGGGCCAAAAGCGGCATTGCTTTGTGTCGCGGTAAGAAGAACGAGTGAAAATAAGATATGTTTTGTCATGATAACCTCACATTATTATGTTAAACGATTGTTTTTATTCGATTTCTAATTCTGCTTTGGCAACGCACCAAAGCATAGTAAAAATTATTTTTTGCTAAATATTTCAATACTTTATCTAGTATACCATTCTGATGAGAAACCTCAAAAGGGGTAATCAAAAAAGCCTATTGGGAGCTTGTTTTATGCAGCTCGCACTGTTATGGCATTGATTCTTGCTTCTGCTACAAGAGCTATTGGATGACTAACAGGAAGGGCGTTTCTATACAGTAACACTGTCGCAGCTAATTTTTCCATAGCCCGTATGAGTGCTTCAGAGTTAAGAGCATTTATGACTTGAATGTATTCGCGAGTGATTTTTTCATTATATGCATCAGTAATTTTTTTCAAAATATAAAGGCTGCTAGCTGCTGCCGCAGTATAAAGTACATACGCTGGATTCTGTTCAGTAAAAGAAAGGACAGAGTTGGCAGTACTATTCCAAGCAGCATTGCTTTGAGTTACTGAAAACAGTCCCAAGGAAAGTAAAAAATATTTTTTCATTATAACCTCACATTATAATTTCGTCTTTTGGCTTATTCAATATAGCCTTGTTTTTAATTTTATCATTTATATCATATTTGTAAACTGAATATATTGAAGTTTTAATATATTTGAGCTTAATATTTTTAATATGAGCCTAATATTTATATTAAATTTTCCTATATTGCGTCTTTTCAAATATTCAGTTATGCTATATTTCAGAGTTATAAACTCTTTTCTCAAATTAAAGTCCGGAACGCTATGTCTTAGTGCTTTCGGACTTTTTCTTAGCTGAATTTCAAAGAATTTTAAATTTTTAAGCAGTTGCAACTATTCGATCTGTAATCTGTTGTTGGAGCATTGGGAGCGCTTGGGCTGCAACCATAAAGCACAGATTAAAATTCATTTCTTCAGAAAAAACGTTCATGATCTCTTTTTTGTACATTAAGCTTGCTGTCTTTAAGGCAAAAAACCATCCTGCTTTTGTGCACATCGTAGCAATACTATGATTTGAAAAAAACCAGTGCTGAAGGCCAAAATAACCTAAAATAACAGCAGGAATTTTTCCCATCACTATCATTTGAGTAATGTTTGTTTTGGTCGCTTCTAAACCGGTAAGGCATGCTTGTTTAAAAGGAAGATTTTCATAATGAGCTTTTGGCTGCTGTGGTTGTGTTGCTGCCTGTAAAATTTCTAAAGCCTCTTCTTGTTGCTGAGCCTTATTGTATTCTTCCAGTTCCCGTGCTCGTTTTAAAAGTTCTGCATGATCTTCAGAGATTGATACTAGAGGAGCTAAATCTTTTTCGGGTACTGAAATGGATGATGGCTGGGTGCAGGATAAGCTTAGTATGGTGGATTGTGTCTCAGTTGAAACAGTGATTCCAACAATAAGCAGTAAGTTTAGTAATTGAGAGTTTTTCACAGATACCTCCATATACAAAGAAAATGAACTCTTTGTCAGTCTACGGTGGTTGATCTGATGTTGCAAATGGGTACCAAGGGCTTATGCGGTGTTGGCTTTAGCTGACCTCGCCTTGCTTGAGCATAAAAGAAAGGAATTTTTTGAAGAAATTGGTTGCGGGGGCTGGATTTGAACCAGCGACCTTTGGGTTATGAGCCCAACGAGCTACCAGGCTGCTCTACCCCGCGATCAATTTTGGATAGTAATAAATAAGTTACTTAAGAATAACAGCCTTAAAGCAGTTGTCAATTAAAATTAAAAATAGATTTTCTTAAAAGCTTATAAGAGAGCGTTTTTTCAACTGGTCTTAAGATTGAATGCGTTCAAAGTATTGATCTAGAGAGCGATACATGAGTGCTTCTTGTAAATGAACAACATCAATAGTTTCTTTTTGGTCAAGGTCAGCAATTGTTCGAGCAACCTTTAATACTTTATGATACCCGCGCATACTCAAATGAAGTTGATTAAATACTCGTTTAATTAACTGTTCTGCGGCATCTGTTAAAAGGCAGAACTGTTCAATTTGATCAGGGTTCATCGTAGCATTATTGATAAGTGTGTTTCCAAAACGTTTTTGTTGTAGGGCTACTACTTTGTCGACCTGTTTTTTCATATCAGCTGATGAAGTTGTCTGTTTTTTTTCTTTGATCACATCGTATTCAATAGTTGGAACATGTATTTGTAGATCAACTCGATCAAGAAGTGGGCCAGATAGTTTTTCTAGATAGCGTTTAACTTGTTGAGCAGAACAGGTACATTCACGCTTTTTATCTCCATAATATCCACAAGGGCAGGGATTAAAGGCAGCTACAAGCAAAAATGATGCAGGAAAAGTAATTGATTGCTGTGCTCGTGCAATACAAACTTCTTTGCTTTCAAGTGGTTGGCGCAATGCTTCAAGCGGTCCGCGTTGAAATTCGGTCAACTCATCAAGAAATAAAATTCCTTGGTGTGCCAAACTAATCTCTCCTGGCTGAGGGAATGCTCCACCACCAACAAGTCCTGCCTGAGAAATAGTGTGATGTGGTGACCGAAAAGGGCGCTGTGTTACCAGAGGCTTACCTTGAAGCTTGCCACTTATAGAATAAATTTTGCTTGCTTGGAGCGTTTCATCAAATGTCATTGCGGGCATAATAGTGGTAAGTCGTTGCGCAAGCATTGTCTTTCCTGAGCCGGGAGATCCAATAAAAAGAATATTATGCTTTCCTGCAGCAGCAATTAAAAGTGCTCGTTTTGCATTCTCTTGTCCTTTGACTTGAGAAAAATCGATTTCATAGGCTTGTTCTTCTGTCTTAAAAACGGGCACTGTTTTAGAAAGTGGTTGTTCATGTCTTAAAAACGCAACTAATTCTACTAAATGCTTTACTCCATAGACTTCTATATTTTGTATGAATGCAGCTTCTTGAGCATTGTGTTCAGGGAGAATGATCCGTTTTTTACCAAGTTTTTGAGCATCATAGGCAATTGCAAGAGCCCCTTTAATTGGTTTAATGCTTCCATCAAGTGAAAGTTCTCCCAAAAATAAAGTTTCTTGTAAAAACTCTGCAGATATTTCTATGAGTTTTGCTGCCTGTAAAATTCCGATAGCAATTGGTAAATCAAAAGTAGTGCCTTCTTTTTTTAAATCTGCTGGTGCCAAATTTACGGTGATTTTTCTTTCTGGGAGGCGTAATCCGCAATTTTTTAAAGCAGTTTGAATGCGTTGTCGACTTTCTTTGATCGCTGTATCAGGAAGTCCAACTATAAAAAAGTTGATCATTCCAAATGCCATATCCACTTCTACTTCAACGCTATACGCATCAACCCCTATTGTTGTTGCGGAAAATATTTTTGTGTGCATTTTGTCCCCTAACACATCTTGTATAAGACTATCTATAGCATGAATTCAATGTTTTGTGAAATAGAGCGTGCAGCAGGTGGTAGTTTTTAAAATTTAGCTTATAATTACCTACTCACAGTGTTTAATCAGAAAGATAAGGAGGAGCGGTGTTTATGATCTTCTTGCTGTTATGGTCTTTAGTTTTTGGGTGTCCTCTTTTTACGCAGGGTGCTGTTACTTTACAAGCAAATGGATTGACTCCCTCAACGACCTTTAGTGGAAATAATGTTTTTGCACACTCAGTTGGTGGTGATGACGGAAAAATTCAGTTGTATATGGGAAGAAGTGATACTTCAATACCACCGTCAGAAGACGAAACTATCGCATCATATGCAGTTTCAGTTGCGGCTGAAGGGTTTGATACTGTTTATCCTTATGCAAATAAAACAGTCAGACTTAATAATCTTGTTGATCAACCTAATCCAGTTTTTGGCGAGCAGATAGCATTAATGGGTACCTTTATGACAACTCCTGTTATGGTTCTTTCAAGTGCGCTTCAAAATATTTACTGGAATAAAAGTCGGGTTGGTGTTCCTGTTCAGGATGTCTATTCTATTGAAAATATAACTGATGCGAATGGCGCTATAACATCAAAAATTGTTGCACTTGCAGGAGCGAATATTAACGCAGGAACATCTCAAATTGTAGTTGGTGGAAATTATATTTTTGCAGCGGTTGCTCCTAATGGAGGAAGTTATTTTGGTCCTACAGGGTCAGGAGTTGCAGTTGTTGGCCCAACGAATACCCCCACTTTAGCTCAACTTCCAGCAGTTACAGGAACTGAAACTATTCAGGCGGTTGCAATTGATGGAACACAAAGTTTTGTAAAAATCGGTTCTGATGCCATTATAAATCAATTTGAGGGATCACAAACAACTATAGCTTTCGATCCTATTTTGCAAAGATTCTACATTGGATATCAAGCATTTTCTGCCGGTGGAGTTACTGATGGGGCTCGTGGGGTGGTTGTGGGGTATATTAATCCAGTACCTGTTATGCAGCTTGATGGGACAACAGTGATTGAAAATAAATTAGTGCTTACCGATTTTGCCCCAGGCGCAGCATATCTTGGTGCTGATGGAAATTATGTTAGTGGAGTTTATGGGGCATCAAAAACAGTGGTTACTACTCAGAAAATTACTTCAATGTATACCAGTACAGGACTTACCTATGCTATTATTCAAGGGACTTCAGATCCAGAAACACATTTTGGAGGTCGTACTGTTTTAGCGGTTCCATTGGTCAATAAATCAGTTGATCCTAACAATACAACATGGCCTACAGATCCAGTTCATGGTTCAGTCGCAAGTAAAATTATAAACCCAGGAACAAATTTACAGACCTATTTTTTACAAACAAACATCCCAAAAACATATTATGGAAGAGGTTTTCAGGTTCCGGCTACAACGCTTGCTGATATGCCGCTACAGGATGATCCGGCAGTCTGGGTTGGGGGTTCTGATACTCCAGGTTTTATCAACGATATTCAAGTTTTTAAGGATTCTGTTTTTATTGCTACTAGTGGCACGACCAATAATGCAACGGGTGTTTTTGCTTCCCAAGCGATTTTTGATGGGTATGGAGCAATTAAAGCATGGACTTCTTGGCAACGAATTTCTTTTCCTGCGCAGTCTGGCATGACTGTGTGGGGGCTTGCCTATCAACAGTCGTTAGGAAAAATGTTTTGTATGATTGGTTCTACTGCTCAGACAGTAGATACAATCACAACTTCAACATGGGCTAACCATAATGATGATGGGCTTCTTGGTGGTACGTTAGCAGATAGTACCGTTGGGTTTATTGCTCAGTTGAATCGCCAGTTTGGTTTATCAAGTGGGGGTATTCAAGGGAGTTTTGATTTTCCATTCAATACTGATGGATTTACGGTAGATGCAGAGCAGGTTTTTTCAGCGATGGTATTTACTGGGTATAAAAAAATTACATTAGTGCAAACAAGTGCTGTTCAAAATCCTTTTATTCTTACTCCAACAATTGGTGATTTTGGGTCATACAGTTACATTTCAACTGATGGCTCTGTTGGAGTTATTCCAGCAGATACTCTTATGATTACAATTTCAGGTGAGGCTTTAGATAGTCTTGGCGGTATTACAAGTGCAGCGATTGTTAACGATGGAGCGAACTTTGCTTATTTGGTAGTTGGGGGTGTTGGCGGCATTGCAGTCTTACAACCAGGATGGCCAACTGCAGGGCTTCAAAAGAATTTTAGTAATCTTCCTGCAAGCGCATTTACAGTACTTGGTTCTTATAAAAATGTACGCAAGCTTTTAAATGACGGAACAAATCTCTATGTGGTTACTAATACAACCGTTGATCGAATTCCCGCTTCGCAACTTTCTGGTACTACGATTACTCCGGTGACAGTGGCTACTGCTTCATCGATTGGATCAGGCCAATACAACAGTTTTTCAGATGTTATTATTTCTTCAAAAATGGGGCTTCTTGCAACAGCACAAGGTCTTTTTAGAGTTGGAAATGGTCAAGATATTGCAACTGCTACAAGTTCATCGCAGGTTAATTGGACACTTGTTTCCATGGGAGAATCGCTTACTGCAGTAACTCGTTTAACTCCTTTTTCAGCAACAGGATTACCACAAGATTTTTCTACAGGTCCTGGTGGCAATGTGTATGCTCTGAGCGGCTCAATCAGTCAAGGCCTTGCATCACTCTATAGAATTTCAGTTGCTGATACGAGTGGAGCAAATGCTGTAGTTAATACGACTGTGCAAGTTATTCCCGATTATTTTGTTGAAGGAACAACCAGTGCATTTGCTGCGTATGGTGGATACCGCAACTACTTTAGAACTGATGGAGCGTTGATAACAGATTCTCGTTCAAGTTATGTGGCAGACAAGCCAATTTTTGAAGCACTGCCCCCTTTTATCAGAACTGGTTCATGGCTTATGGCTAATAAAGAAATTCAGATTCCTCTAGGGTTTTCTCCAGGGGCAACAGTTGGGGGTCTTTTGAGAAATAGTGGACTTGGATCATTAATTTTACCGGTCAATACTGGCATACAGGTTCTTGAATAATGAAAGTTAAAAACATGAAAAAGATACAATTTCTTTTATTGCTATGCCTATTTGGGTGTGTAAATACCGCTCATTCTATTACTGCGTTTAATTTGATTAGGCCATTTGATCCGAATTTTTTTCCTGCTTGTCACAAAGGCAGAAAATTTCAAATAGCGGCGATTGCAGGTTTTGGTGATTCGCGTGCTCATGGAAGAACAGTTGATGGACGTCCAACTAATGTGCTTCAGCGTTATTATAAAGAACAAGATGCTCTTGCAATGCTCAAGGGGTTTCCTGCGACATCACAACAAGCGCAGTTGGGGCAACAAATTAACGTTAATGATGACAACAATCAGCGTGGACATTTTGCTGTTACCGGTGATTTGAAAGTGCCTTTTGCAGGATCTTTATGGGCTCGATTTAATTTTAATCATAATGTGTGGGTGGGTGTTGGACTACCGATTATTGCCGTGAATATGAAAAATGTTCAATGGGTTGATCTTACACAAAACATTACTCTTGATGATGCGCTTACTCATGATTTAGTAACTGATAATTTTGCAGCAAATGTTGCAGCTCTTGGGGATGGTCTTCAAATTGGAAATTGGAAAAAAGCGGGTGTTGGTGATCTTGCGCTCTATGGCGGTTGGAGACAGCAGTTTTTTCAAGAAAAAAAATGGATTAAAGAAGCAATTGTTAATGCACGAATTGGTGTTTTGTTTCCTACGAGTGTTAAGAAAAACCAAGACATTGCAGTTTCATTTGAATTTGGAAACGATGGTGCCTTTGCAATTCCACTTGGAGCAGGTCTTGACTTACGATATAGACGACTCTTTTGGGCTGGTCTTGATATTATGATGATGAAAATTTTTAGCCATACCAAAGAACGTCGTATTCAACTCGATCCAGCGCAAACTGATCTTTTGTTGCTGCAAAAAGCGGTTACTCGTAGACAGTATGGCATGACTCAAATGTTTAATTTATATCTTGAGCCGATCATTTACAAAGGGCTTTCTATGCGTTTTGCGTATGAATGCATTAAGCATGGTGACGATCATTTGTATACGATTAGTAACGATTTTTCGAGCCTAACTTCAAACATGTCTCTTGCTCTTGAAGAGTGGACAACTCACGATATTTTTATTCAAGCAAAATATGATCAAGATTATGACCACGCTGAACATGAACATCGTCGTGTCAGTTGCGAGGGAATGCTTTTTGCTAAGATACCATTCAATGGTAAAGCTTCTTTCCAAGTTGGGCTAGTCGGCTTTAATTTTACTGTTAATTTTTAACAAGCATTTCAATAGTAAGCCAGAATGCAGCTTTTAAAAAAGCAAAAGGAATGAACCAGAAAAAAAGTGGTTCATCTTTTTTTTGATACTGTGTATCTGCTGCTATAAATGATTCTAAAAGTTCTGTGTTTGCTGATTCGATTTTTTGTGTTGCTTTTATCCGTAGTGGCCATAGCTGATAGATGCTGCCATCTCGTAAAGTGACTGAAGGTTGTATGACACAAATGTGGTCTTTATCAATTATTTGTTCAGTCCAATTTGCAGCAAGCTCAGCTGTTTGAGCTGCTTTTTTTGAACTAAAGATTCGTTCACCTGCTATTTTTGAATGAAGCCGCTTTTTATGGCTTTTCATTAAGTACACTGTGGTTGTGTAATGAGCGATATTTTTTTGCAGTCCGAGTATCTGTTCTGGAAAAGTTTCATGAGTAAAAAGAAGGTATCCTGTATAGTAAAAACTAGATGCTGTTGCAATTGTCATTGATGTGATAAAAGGAAATAGTAGCGATTGCTGTACTAATGCATGCGTACAAGAAACTGCTTTTTCAGTACTTATAGCGGATGGCTTTACAGCAACTGGTGTCGCAAACAGGCATATGAGAAATAGTTTTTTAAACATAGGTATCTTCTTTAGAATCCACTACATGTATTTTTGATGGCTCTGGTCAGTAAAAAATAGGTAGTTTCGGCTATTACAATGGGCAAAGTCCACAAGAGCATTCTTTTTCCATACGTTCCATGGTGATGTACTGGAACATAAAAAACATCAATAAGTCTATTTTTGAATAATTCAAAGCTTGGTTCATGCGGCAGCTGAATATCTATTGGTTGAAATATTTTTTCATAGGCTGTGCGGAATGTGCCAGAAGAAGGGGTTGATAGATTTGGCTCCTTGCAGTAACAGATTATTGTTCCATCAATAGGAAGTAGTTCATAATCTGTCAGATCATGGAGTGTTATTGCTGGTTTAATAGTAAAAGAGAGTCCGATTTTTATTTTTTTCATCCATTCAATTGCATTATCTATAACATTAGCCGCTGTAGTGGCGATAAATGTCTTTCTGTCAACTTCTTGGGTTCTTAAAGGGCTTCTGTGGGGGTTAAAAACAATGACTGTAATGGAATAGGAAGCTATGGATTCTCTTTTGCTAACAAGATTTTTGGCATATTCATTTCGTGTTATAAAAATGTACGTTATGATGCCAACACTAATGGAAGTAATAGCAATAACTATTGGTTCCATAAATGGATTTATGTTATTTAAAAGCTTTTTACTATAATAATTTCCACTAAGAGGCTTTGTTGTTTGAGGAGTTGCAACCATACAAGCAAGCAAAAGAGTAGCTATTAATTTTGATGATTTTTTATTAAACATAAAATGTCCTTATTGTTAAGTGATCGGTGTATACCAGGTTTTATTCCAAACAAGCTTTGCGGCTATCCCTGTTGCGATACTGAATATTCCCCAAAGAAAAATTTGAACGGGATAGCTTATGTAGTGATGCTCTTCGATAAAGAATAATGGGGATGTGCATTTTTTATCGAAAGTATGTATGTGATTTGAATGCATATTCCAGGACTCTAAGTAATACGTTCTGTTGTTATTGAATGTTATGGAAGGTTCAATTAAAAGGAATGTCTTTTGATCAAGTTGAATAAGCCATTTTTTTGCTAATTCTATTGTTTCAAGAGGAGTAGTCCCGGAAAAAACAGTACTTTTTATTTTTTTGTTTTGCCATCTAAAAAGCCCATCAGAGATAGTTGAAATGGTAAGAGTACAGTATGAAATTTTTTTCTGTTTCTCTAAAATGGTGTGCTTATGATATGCCTTGGTTGCTTTTATGAGTCCAAATAGTGATGCAATACATAATGGTATGCAATAAGTAGCGGTTATTACTGTGCCTACCATAGGATCAAGATAGTGATGATTCGACCTTGTTGTGTTTGAAGAACCAAGGATTAATAATAAAGTAAGAAAGATTAATCTTTTTTGCTGTGACATTCTTTGTACTCCGAAATTATACTAAAGCAGGTAGTTGATGCCGATACTAAAATTAACTGCATCTTGGATGTACTGTGGGGTTGGAAGTGTTCCTGGAATCATAAAGCGTTGATACAGAAATTTATAAAGAACAATTCTGTATTTATTGCAAAGATTTAACTTAGTTTTTGCAGGAATTTTGGTTCTTCGGACAATTGGTTTTAAATGATAGAGGTCTCCAGCTTTTAAAGTGACCATAGGTTCAATAGTAACAAGAGAGCCTGGTTCATGTGCCATGACTGTTTCCATAATAAGATCGATCATTTTTTCAGGGTCAGTTTCAGTAAGAGTTACAGCCGAAATGATTTCTTTTTTTTGTTTGATAGTAATTGTTGCACTGTATAAACGAATTTGTTTTGGGCTCGCTACAAAATTTTCAACATAATCGTGTCTAGTCCATAAAGAGTGAATAACTTTAGTGAGACAGAGGATTCCTCCAATTAAAGGAACACCAATTAAAACAATTGATGCTGGCCTGGTAGTTGCAGGTGTACACATAAGTGTAAACATTGAAAGAATGGCTATTTTAAAACTTATTTTCATCTGAAAATCCTATATAAATGGTTACCTCAAAAAATTGAGAGAAATGAATGGGATATAGCTAATAATTTTTTCGATATATGTTGGGTTGGGGCAAATAGGCACAATGAGCCGTTCATGCAATTTTTTTTCTAATCGATTTTCAAGAACTTTATTGGAATCCAATTTTCTAGGTTTTTTATCTTTAGTGATGATGCCTAAAAAATAGGTTTCTCCTGTCATAAGAGAAACTTTTGGTTTTATAGAAAGCCAGTGTGTAGTGTCTTGTGCTTTTACAAGAGTCATTGTCTGATCGATAACCCCTTCAGGGCTTGTTGCGGTATAGGTAATAATTGATTCTGTTTTTTTTCTATATTTTGTTTTGATTGTTACCGAATAAAAGGCAATATCTTTTTGAAATGATACAAAATTTTTAGCATTAAGGTGACGAGTAATAACTGTTATTCCAGCACTTCCTAATTTTACGAACGCCAAAAAAAGAGGCGGAATAATAAAGCTAAAAGAGCTTGTTTTTGTGGGACAACATAAAGCAATAAGAAAAAAGAAAAATAAGCTTTTTTTGAATTCGTTTTTTCCAATCATTACAACCATCTCCAATTATAAACATTTGAATAGCATTACTAGAAAGAGTAATCCGTTTGGTTTGTTTTGTAAAATGGCTCTAAGAGTGCGTAAAGATTCATACAGCGCTGAATGTCTTATTGGAATAAGCTTAATAAGCTTATGATATTTTTAATATAATTGATTTTTGGTACATAGTTTTTTTTAAAATTATTTTTTTGGTGAGTCAAATATATTAATTTGACCATAAAAGTATATGGCAATTCAACACCTGTATTAATTTTCTATTTGAACTATTGACGGGGGGGGGGGTTAGCTCTGTTATTGTGAAACTATAAGGCGATCAGAGTGGTCGCTCATAAGTAACGATGGTGTAATAAGCCATAAAAAGGAGGTTGTATGAACAAGTTTTCAAAGATAATGATCGTTGGGCTACTGTGTGGAGTAAGTTTTATGCTGAATGCATCTTTAACAGACGCGCAGAAATCGTTTTTTGCTACAAGAGCTGGTCTCCAATGGATTTACACTGCACCAGGTCAAGCATGGATTAAGACCGGATCAAATGCACGGCTTGTATCGACGTATTGGTCCCAAATGAATGTGGATGATGACATGGGTGGTGACATGGGTGGTGACATGGGTGGTGGCATGGGTGGTGGCACTGTTAGTCAAAATAATTTTCATTCTTATAAGGATCCTCAGCACCATTTTTGTTCAGAAAAATGTTTAAACGAATGTAAGCAGTTTGGTTCGCCATCTAATTCAGAAAATTTTTGGAAATGCTCTAGCCCATGCATGGCCAAATGCATGGCTAAACCACAAGAATCAGACAGTTCTGGATATTATTATTAATCCATAATATTTAGATCATAAATTTTGATATTCCAAAATAAAAAAGGAGAGCTAAAAAATCTCCTTTTTTATTTTTCAACTAGTTTTAACACCAAAATTAGCTTTTTGAAGTTTCAAATGCTTCTAAAATTTCTTCTGTATGGTCTTTAAGCCTTGGGTGCTTAATAATTCCTACAATTTTTGTTTCATTGATCAAATACGTTACCCGTTTTGGCCCAAACCAGCCTTCTGTGCCATACATTTCGCATACTTTATTATCTGGATCGCTTAAGAGCATAAAGGGGAAGTTTTGTTTATCTTTAAAGCTTTTATGAGAGCTTACTGAATCATTATTGATCCCAAGGACCGTAATTCCTTTTGCAGTAAGATCACTATAACTATTTTTTAAGCCACAGAGTTGTTTTTTACATCCGATGCTCAGAGAGCCGTCTTTAGGGTAGAAGACAAGAGCTTTTTTACCTTTGATATCGTAAAAGGTTATTTTTTCTCCTTTTTCATTGCATAAGGTAAAATTTGGAGCAGTATCACCAACTTTAAGCTCTTTGTGATGGTGATGTTTTGCCATTGCATAAGCCGTTAAGCTTAAAAATCCGACAGCCATCAGCACAATTATCATATGTTTCATAATGAAACCCTTTCTTAAATGATATGTAACGATACTTTTTTAACCCTATCTCTGAACTGTCTGATTGTAAAAGGGTCTTAGATTTTTAGTCTAAGAGCTTATACGAAAATTCAAAATCTAGATAAAAGCTTTATCTAGCAAGTTAATAACCTCTCAAATATCTCATTACCAGCGAAATGAGATCGCGTCAGAGTGTAAAGCACTCTGGACAGATCGATTGAGCGTGTGTAACCCAAATGTTACTTTGTAAAAGTCCCTATGATAATTTTTTTTAAATGATGGGTTGTACACTCTATAGAATTAAAGATGATTTTTTCCTGTTACATTTGGGTTACACACGCTTACTCACGCTATCACAGCGCTACGCACTGTGCTGTGCTCTCGTTTCGCTGGTAAT
>CANNMA010000008.1 GCA_947505805.1 bacterium | reverse complement strand
TGTTTTTCAAATCCCATATCAAACATACGATCAGTTTCATCAAGTACTAAGAAGTGAGTATCTTTGAAACTCAAAGTTCCTTGTTCAAGATGATCGATGATACGACCTGGTGTACCTACAATGATACGCGCTTGTGAGCGTAGTTGTTGTACTTGTCTAAAAAAAGCTTCTCCACCAATCAGTAACGCTGAACGGAGATTTGATTTTGGTCCAAGAAGTTGACGAGTTGCTTGGTGAACCTGCTGAGCTAATTCACGAGTAGGAACGAGCACAAGAGCAGTTTCAGTTGGATTGTTAAGAAGTCTGTTAACGAGCGGAATCGCAAACGCTAACGTTTTACCTGTTCCTGTTTGCGCAGAACCGAGGATATCTCTTCCTTGTAACGCAAGTGGAATTGTTTGTGCTTGAATAGGTGTTGGTGTTGTAAAAGTTAAAACTTCAAGCGAGCTATCGATTAATGGGTTTAATCCCATTTCTTTGAAAGAATTCATTTCTTTCCCCTGTTTAAGGTACCTCCATCTAGACACATACGTTGTAGGGGTACTGATTATAATAATATTCCAAGAATGGCAGTTCGTATGAATTATGGTCTGGCGATGATGTGAGGTCAACGTGCATTTCTGTATTTAGAATCAAGTATACCAGAGTTTCTAAAAAAAGTGACATTTTATTTACAGGCGACAATTATTACCTTTTTTGATATGCTCACTATCTGTTTAAATTATGTATTGTTATGATAAAAATAGGCTTAAAATGGCTATAACCAGTTTTCAAGATAATCAGCTTAAAGGTCTCTATTACCTCTCTGTAGGGGAGCTTAAAACAGTTTGCATGAGCTTAGGGCTTTCAAAAAAAGGGGGCAAGGGAGATCTGATTGTTCGAGTTATTGCCTTTTTAAAAAAGGGGGAAAAAGTTGAAACAGTACCTTTTCCAGAAAATTCTTGCTTTCAACCGAATGTCAGTTACCCGCTTTTGCCGTTAACCCCAATACTTTTTGGCAACTATAAAAATGATTTAAGAACTCGTCGTTTTTTAAAATCAATGATTGGTCCCCATTTTCACTTTACCGCTTCAGGTCAAGACTGGATTAAAGCTCGCTGGCGAGAAGGCAATCCCCCAACTTATGCTGAATTTGCTACATTTTGGAAAGCTGACTTTAATAAAAAGCAGGAAGGTATTTCTGAATTAAAACCAGAGTGGGCTTATTTGACCTTTGTGCGTGATTATATCGCCGCTCATCCTGATGCTCCAAAAATTGAAATCACCAATGCATGGGAAAAAACTCGTGCGGCTGAAGCTAAAAAAATCTTTGAACTTTTGGAAATTTCAGAAAACTTACCTTTATAATTAAAATCTATGTAAGGAGAATCTCATGATAAAAAATCCTATTTTGCTTGATTGCCCTTTTCCTATTACGACAAAACGACTAATGATTCGGCCGGTTATGCAAGGTGATGGCAAAGCAATTAATGAATGCGTTGGTGAAAGTTTTGATCAGTTTAAAGAGTGGCTTCCGTGGGCACAAACAGTGCCTACAGTAGAAGAATCAGAAGAATTTGCACGAATTGGTTATGCGGATTTTATTTTGAAAAAAGCGTTTCATTTGGGTATGTTTCATAACAATCGTTTTATTGGAATGTGTGGGTTTCATGACTTTAAATGGGAAGTTCCATCTGCTCAAATTGGATATTGGTGCCGAATCAGTGAGCAAAATAAGGGATATGTAAAAGAAGCTGTAGCTGCTCTTACTAAGTACGGGTTTGAGCATATGGGGCTTCGTCGGATTTCAATTTTGTGTGATGATGACAATACAGCAAGTTGCGCAGTTGCTAGTGCAACCGGTTTTGTCTTGGAATCGATCTCATTAGGGATTCATGCGATGCCTCAAAAAGAGCATCTCAATAAAACTCGTTGTTATGTTCGATTTGATGCTGTTGGCCTTTGAGAAGTCGTATGGGTTTTTCTTCAAAAGTATGGTAAAGTAAAAGCTATTCTTTTTAGTTATTAAAAAATTGCGAAAACCATGAATCAGTCAGTACTTAATCTTTCTCGTAAGTGGCGCTCGCGGCAATTTGATGCCGTGATCGGTCAAGAACTGTCGATTAGAATTTTGCAAAATAGTTTATATAGGAATCAGTTTTTTCCGGTTTATTTATTTTCAGGGCAAAGAGGGTGTGGAAAAACAACATCAGCACGACTTTTTGCAGCAGCTCTTAATTGTGAAGGGTTAGAACTCTTTCAAAAGCAGCCTAAGATTGCAAAAATTCCTTGTTTACTCTGTTCATCATGTAAAGCGATGGCAACAGGAGCTCACCCAGATTTTATTGAAATTGACGCAGCTTCCCATACCGGTGTTGATAATGTCAGAAATATTATTGAATCAGCATCGTTGCTTCCTGTGTTTGGTCGTAAAAAAGTATATCTGATTGATGAAGCTCATATGCTCAGCAAAGCAGCTTTTAATGCATTTTTAAAAATTTTAGAAGAGCCTCCTGCATCAGTGCTCTTTATTCTTGCAACTACCGATCCTCATAAAATTATCGAAACGGTTAGATCCCGTTGTTTTCAGCTTTTTTTTACTTCAATAGCTTCAGAAGTAGTGGCTGACCATTTGGAAATGATTTGTCGTGAAGAACAAATTCCTTGTGATAAACCTGCTCTGGTAATCATTGCACATGAAACTGAAGGGTCAGCTCGTGATGCTATTAATCTTCTTGAGCAAGTGAGATTTTCTACTGATCGTGTGACTGTGGAAGCTGTTCTTGCAGTGCTTGGTCATATTCCAGAACAGTTGCTGATTTCACTTTTTGAAAAAAGTATTAATGCAGATGTTCAGGGACTGGTTGAATTACTCCGAAGTTGTGGTTTTGAGCGCTATGCTCCACTTGCACTGTGGCAGAAAAGTACTGAACTGGTGAGACATCTTTTGTTTTATAAGCAAGGTGTTATACAAAGAACAAGTTTTGAAGATAGAGAGCGTCTTAAAGAGCTTTCAGAAAAAGTGACGGTGATTGAACTCATTACTTTTTTAAAAAAACTGTATACCTGTGAGTCATTACTCTTAAAAAGTACGGTACAACATAATATTTTAGAACTTTTTTTTATTGAAGTTAGTCAACGATCAGCGATGGTACTTTCATCAGCGGAGCAAAAAGCTTCTGTTCTTGCAGTTACTTCTTCAAGAACAATGCCATCTCAATCTGTTCAAGTTGTTTCTTCTGGTATTGAAGCATTAAAAGACTTACCAGGTATACTGCCGCAAGATGAAATAGAGGATGTTATAGATGAGCGTTGGAATGCCTTTATAGATCAAGTAGCAACTCTTTCAGATCCGTTATTAAAATCTATTTTTAAACAAGCTCATTTTAAAGAATATCAAAAAGAAACTGGCATGATTACTGTTATTTTTACTAAAGAAGCGACTTTTTTTAAACAATGGATTCATGATAGTAAACCAGTATGGTTGCCTTTTTTAGAGAAGATTTTTGGAATTCCGGTAGATCTTATCTTACTGTTTGACCATAATAAAACAGCTCAATCGATAGTGCCTCGAGCAGCAGTAGAACGAAGTTCAGGGGCAGTTTTGAAAGCTTCTGATGATAGAGAAGTCTCAAAAGATGGTTCAAAAAAAACATTTGATGCCCCACGAGCAGGGTATCAACAAAGTAAAACGATACATGCCACTGCGTTACAAAGCAGTGGACTTAAAAAAGAAACAGTTATAGATGTTTCAGATACACAAAAATGGCAAAAGGCTAACCTTCTGAAAGATTTGTTCGGAGGATCTGTGGTCAATGCTGAGGAGGACGAAATTCATGTTGAAACAGGGCAGTAAAGTTGTCATTATTGGTCGTACTAACGTAGGTAAATCGACCTTATTTAATCGTCTTTCAACATCCGTTAAAAGTATGGTGTTGGATTATCAGGGTGTTACACGAGATTTTGTGTATGACGATGTTGTATGGAGAGAAGCACAGTTTCAATTGCTTGATACTGGTGGTATCGATTTTAAAAAAGGTCTTGATTTTTTAACTGAAGCAATTCGTGAACGAGCAATTGTAGTATTGCAGGAAGCTGATTTAGTTCTTTTTTTATGTGATGGCTCTATAGGAGTTACGCTAGAAGATACGACCCTTGCTCGCTTTGTACATAAACTTGAAAAGCCGACTATTTTGCTTATCAATAAATCTGATTCAAAACAGACTCAAGATCATATTCAAGAATTTGATAAATTAGGTTTTGAAAAAACACTCGAAATTTCTGCACAACACGGACTTGGTATAGCAGAGTTGCTTGATGAAATTGTTGCAATGCTTCCTGAACAAGAAAAAGCACTTGGAGATGAGCCAGAGTATAAAGTAGTGCTGATAGGCAAACCTAATGTGGGTAAGTCATCACTTATGAACTTGCTTGTTAAAAGAGATCGATCATTAGTATCAGATATTCCAGGAACAACGCGTGAAGCCATTAGTGATAATATTCATTTTTATCAAGAGACAATCAAAGTAACTGATACAGCGGGACTTCGTAGGAAAAGTTCAATCGATGAAAACATTGAACAGTTGATGGTTAAAAGTTCTCTGACAGCAGTTAAAGAATCGGACATTGTTCTTTTGCTTATTGATGGACATGAAGGGCAACTTTCTCAGCAAGAGTTAAAATTGCTTTCATATGCCTATGGTGAAAATAAAGCGATTATTGTTTTGAGAAATAAAGAAGATTTGATTACTCCGGATATTGAAGCTGAGTGGAAATTTGATTCAGCTCCTTATGAGTATCTTCTTAAAAAAGTTGAAATGCTTACTATTTCTTGTAAGACCGGTTTAAATGTTGGCAAAGTTATGCCTTTAATTAAAGATGTTTGGGAGCGATTTAATACTCGTTTTTCATCAACAGAATTGACCGTTTTATTTAAAGAAGGTCTTGAACGTACACCTTTATACAAGGGCGGTCATCGTTTAAAGCTTTTTTCTGCTAAACAAATTGCAACTAAACCACCTCTTGTTCGATTGAACGTTAATGAGCCTTTATGGTTTGGTGACTCTCAAAAAAGTTTTTTTGAAAATCTATTGCGTAAAGAATACAACCTTAAAGGAATTCCAGTTGTTTTTGCAGTTTGCAAAATGTCATTTTGACGACCTTTGGGCATTACAGTAGTTTTGGTTAGAGTCTAATATACGTACTAAAGGAGTAATTATGAATCTTAGAATTGCGTTTCGCCATATGGATCACTCTGATTCAATAGAGGCTTATGTTAAAAAAGAACTTGAAGAAAAGGTGTATAAATTTCTTCAACATGAAGATGATCAAGCAACGATAGACGTGGTTCTTGATGCTGCGCGAATTCATCATCACCATAAAGTTGAAATACGACTTAACAGTAAGCATTATCATTTGATTGCAAGCAACGAAGGCGCTGATCTGTACGAGCAAATTGTGATTGTTGTGAAGTTGCTCGTGCAAGAAATTAAAAAGCAAAAAGAAAGAAACCTCGATAAAAGAAATCATCCTCAGCTTAAAAAAGATAAGTTTGAAGATGGTCTTTTAGATGATGAAGAAATAGCAGAATAAAAAAATAAAGACGTATACACAAAAAACCCTCGACTTTAAACATCGAGGGTTTTTTGTTTTTATAGCATGAAAATGTAGGTTCATTAAATCGAAAAAAACTTTTTCGGTTATATATAAATATTTTTAGCAATGAATTTTTTATAGAAAATTACCGTATCAGGATCTCTTGTTTGAGGTTCTAAGCCCGTAGGAGCTGGACCGAGTTTGATCCGTCAAAGGCAATCAAACAGCATGTTTGCACCTTTGTTTCCAAAGAGGTTGGGTGAGCAACCTCTTTGGTGCTGCCCGCAGAGGGCACATATCTAAATATTTAATTTTCGTAATTATGCGTATGTTTTTAAATCCCCAATAACGAGTGATTTTTCCATCCCATAGAGTTCGCTGGTCCAACGTTTTAGTTCTTTTCCATCCGTAGGGTCTACGATTACAATAGTTGGAACTCCTTGAATATCGTAACGAGCACGTAATGTTTTATAAGGCTCAGTTTTATTGTTTGATGCATCAACTGCTAAAAGTACGTAGGTGTCTTGTAGTAGTTTTGCTATGTCTTTTTCTTGAAGGACAGTTTTCGTGATTGCGGTACAGATAGAACAGTAAGGTGTTGAAAAATCGATGAATAATTTTTTCTTTTGTTCTACTGCTTGAGAAACTGCATCTTCATATGAATTTTGCCATGTGAGGCTAATCAGTGGATCTTCTTGTCCATAATAAGCTTCATGGAGTGCTTGTACGCCAATAAAAAGAGAAATAATAATACAAAATGCTCCAACAAGATTTTTAATAACTTTCCATACAATATTAGAAGGATTTGTTTGAAGGTAGTAAATACCGATAAGAAAGAAAAATACAGTCAGCATTGTTAAAATGATATACCAAGGAAGTATTGCTGAAAGATAATAGAAACACATACTCAGCAATAAAAATCCAAATATTTTTTGAACTTCCAGCATCCACATGCCTGCACGTGGCAGCATATTAATTGAGCTTGAAAATGTTCCAATAATAACAAGTGGGGTACTGATTCCAAGACCAAACGCAAAAAGTAAAACAAAGCCGAACAGTTTGTTTGCCATAGTTGCTACTAAAGCAAGAACAAGTGCTAATCCTGGGGATAAGCAGGGCGATGCAAAAGTTCCACTAGCTAGTCCAAAAAGAAAGATAGAAAGAGCAGATCCTGATTTTGAAACTTGTTTTGAGCCTTGCATAAAACGAGGAATATACATTTGGTAGAATCCAAATAAAGAAAAGGCAAAATAACAGAGTAGCACAACAATACAGCATACAAAAATTGGATTTCCCATTAAATGTCCAAAGGCTTCACCCGAACTTGCAGCAAGCAGACCCATAAGAGCAAATGTTGTACCAAGACCACAGGCATAACATAAAGAAAGTAAAAAATTTCTTAAAAGAGATGTTGTTCCTTGTGATTGTAGAATTCCCACTGTGATAGGAATCATCGGGTAAATACAAGGAGTCAGACTGAGCAAAATTCCAAGTAAAAAGACAAACAAAAGACGAAGTGACCATGACTCTGTAGCGGTAATTTTCTCTTTAAGTGATTGCGACCATTCTTGCCAGTTAAATTCGACTTCTTGTAGTGCTCCTTGAGCTTCAGCAGGAATAATTTGAGTTGGGTTAGTTATGATGTCGGTTAACGTTGTTTCATGCACAAATGACAAGGTAAAGCTGTTTTCTTTGGGGACGCGTTGTTGGTTAGAAGCCATAATAACATTAAGTTTTGCAGTTATGGGATTTTTTTGATCTGGCTTTTCTTCAGATTCGGTAATTGAGGTTTCAACTTCTATAATGAAATTTTCATCAAAAACAGTGCGTTGTTGTTTAAAATACGGATCATAAGATAGGGCAGAGGCAGTTGAAGTTTTCCAAGGTGAAAGAGTTACGAGTGGATTATCGACAGATACAAGAATTTCTTTTTCATAAATAAGTTCGTTTCGCTCTAACAGAACATCGATGTAAGAAGTTGTTTTAGAATCATTAACATGTTTTTCACGATACGTTAGTGTGTAGGGGAAACAGAGCTGGCTAAGGGTGAATGCATAGCACATAATAAGCTTTTTCATGAGTGTCCTTTAGGTTAAAAGTTGCATTTTGTTATCTATAAATTACACTTACTATACTTTTTTCTTTCAAGGATACAAGATTCAGGTGGGGCCGTAGCTCAGTTGGTAGAGCGCATGGATGGCATTCATGAGGTCACCGGTTCGACCCCGGTCGGCTCCACCAGCCTTCACCGATGCTTCGGCTGGCAGACTAGAAGGATTTTGTAGCGTAGGCTGTCCGCCGAAAATTCATTAAAAAATAGTATAAAAAAATAAGCCCCGAAATTTTCAGGGCTTATTTTTTTTAAAATGAGAATAAAGTTATTTGTTTTTTGCTATTGGTCTCATTGAAAGAGAACCGTTAGTTGTTGAAGCTTGAATGCTAGTCGTTCCACTAGTGCATGAAAGATTCTGATTAGTTCCTTCAGTTTTTAATGGGGAAGGGACTTCTGCAGTTATTGAGCCATTGGTTGATTGTAGTGTTATGATCTTTGCTTCTAGTTGGTCTGCATGAAAAAAGATTGAACCATTGGTTGTTTGCATCGTGGAAACGGTAGCAGAAAAAAGATTCGTATTTAAAGAAATTGAGCCATTAACAGTTTTAGCAGATGTTAAGTTGGGTGTGTTATTTCCATGCAGTGAGCCATTGACTGATTGTAGCGAGGTTGCTCCTGTTATATCGGTTACCTTTATTTCACCGTTAGTTGTTGTACCGATAATGGTAGCAGTTTTTGGTAAGGCTATTTCGTATGAGATCGATACGTTACAGTTATTTTTTTTGTAGATGCAATTGAAAGTAGCTTGATTTTCAGTCAGTGATTCTTCGACTGTTACAAAAGAAAAATCTTCTTTATGCCCTTTTTTGATAATTATTATCGTAAGAGTTGGTTCATCATGTGCAGTAATTGAAATGCTTCCATTAAGTGTTGATGCACTCAGAGTTCCTTGAGGATTAAAAGAAACAGTTTTAGTAGTTTCTTCTACATCTTGAGCTAAAAGATGTTTGATTTCTTGACCTGCATTGTTGACGGAGTAATAAATTCCACCTCCAATTAAAAGAACGAGTGTTAACGTTAAAGAGAGCATGAATATGATACCTTTCATAAACTTTTCCTTTTTTTGTAGATGAAATTATAAAAAATAAGTGTAACAGGACTAGCGAGTAAAAATAGTTATGGTAATAATCTAAGTTCTTCAAATACTGTGGTCAGCTCTTTTTTTGCAGGAAGAAAAGAGGAAGTATCTTCTTCAGCAATTTTCATTGAAATAAGTTCAAAAAGAAGAGCTGTAGCGAATGGATTGGGACGTTTTGAATAATTCATTTCTTGATACTCGATATCTCTTTTTAGAAGTTTAATTTGATTTTCAATAGTGCGTATTTTTTGATTTTGCTGTAGCGATCGTTGAATGAGTAACTTTCCTTCATCAGATAAGGTTGTTCCAGTTTTTTTAAAAGGATACAGTTCATCTTTAGTTTTTTCATATTCATAGATAGCGGCGGCTAGCAATTCTCTTTTTTGCTGCAGAGAGACAAGATAGCCAGCATACATGCATATTTTTTCTTCTTCATCTGAAAATCGTAATGCGATTTCTTCGATTGTTTTATGTTTACATTCCCGTACTATCCCAAGAGCATCTGGTAAAATATGGCTGACATATCCATTGGTATTATAAACTTCTGGACCTTTCATATCAGATGTTTTTTCATAAAGATCATGAAGTTCTGAAGGGAAAAAACTAAAGCTTACGCTCTTACATTTTTCAGAAAAAGAAGCTGAAGAAGAAATTGATTTTTTAAAAAAAACAGTAGTGTTTCGGTGTAAACAGTCATCGTCAAAGTAGTCGTAGTCGAGGGTTGAGATGATGTTCCAGGTACTGTTTGGACGATCAAGAGATTTTTCAGCTCCAGAGCACAATGAACCCAAAGTTAGCATGCTGATGGTATAGAGTAAGCATGTACGTTTGAAAATCATAAAACTGTTCCTTTCAAAAAAAGTGAAAATAAAATGTGATGGAGTTTATCTTTTTTTATAAAAATTACTACTGAAATAGTAATAAAAAAAGGCCTTACAAAATGTAGGCCTTTTTAATTATTTTTATTTTTTTGCGGTGATTTTATGCTTCAAGAACTTTTACGTTACCGCGAGTGGTATGTAAATTAATAACTGATGTTCCACCATTACCAATTGCTCCACGGACATCCCTTTTTAAGGCAGAAAGACTTGATTGACAGAGCTTCATAGTTCGAGGTTCTAATGTTACAGGGCATTCGCTTGTTACTGTACCTTTGTTTGTTTTGGCATAAAGCTGTGCATCAGCTTTTGTAGGAACCTGAAGTTTGATATTTCCGCGTTCTGTCATAGCAACAATTTTACTTCCTGCCTTGATTTCTCTTGTTTGAATAGAAATATGACCAAATTTAGTACTTGCTTGGACTGAATTGGTAATATCAAGAAGAGAGATATTGCCATATTGATTACAGATTCTGCTTGGAGTACTTACATTTTTAACGGTTATATTTCCTTTTTCAGTTGAGATATCAGTAAGGATAGCATTAGCAGGAACAATTAAGGTGTAATTGACGGTACAAAAACGTTCAGCTTTCAAGGGAACTGTTTTAATATGCGCACCTTTTTTTGTGTATAATGTTTCGATTTTTGTTAGTTTTAATTCTTCAGTTGTTCCAACTTTTGTTGCTTCGATAAGTATTTTTGGTTTATTCCAGGTTTTTATGTTTATATCGCCTCTTGTGTTTGAAATTGAAATTTCTGATTCTGGCGTAAGAGTTTGTTCGTGTGTAATGACTTCTTCTTTTTTACTTGTCCATAAATTGAGATGTTCAAAAAATACGAATGAGTACATACTATTTGATGAGCTAAGAAGTGTTATAACGACCATGAGTTTCGTAATTAGTTTCATAATAAGTTCCTTCTTTAAAAATAATGAGGTTGTTTCGTATGAAGTGTACAAAAGTTAATCAAACAATTCAAAGTTCTTTAAGCTTAATATATGCAAAAGTTCCTTTAGTCAGCAGAATTGTTCAATCCTTACATGAAAATGGAGGACGTATTTTTTTAGTGGGAGGGGCTGTTCGCGATATTATTTTGTTAAAAGACGTTAAAGATTTAGATATTGAAGTACACGATCTTTCACTTGAAAAGCTAGAAGATGTTTTGAGATTGTATGGGTATGTTAGACTTGTGGGAAAAGCTTACGGAGTCATGAAAATTGATGGTCTTGACGCTGATTTTTCCTTACCTCGATCTGATGGGAAAGGGCGATTTCCAGAAGTAGTATTAGATCCTAAAATGTCATTAAAAGAAGCTTGCAAAAGGCGTGATCTTACTATGAACGCAATGGCAATTGATATGATTTCGAGTGAATTTTATGATCCGTTTGGTGGAGTTTTGGATATTCAAGAAAAACGTCTTTCAACGCCTGATCCAAAACTTTTTGTAGAAGATCCTTTACGTTTATATCGAGTAATGCAATTTGTAGGTCGTTTTGAAATGGAACCTAATCAAGAATTAAATCAATTATGTCAGACTATGGATATTTCATCTGTATCACATGAGCGGATTGTAGCAGAGTTTGAAAAACTGTTTTTGCAATCAAAAAAGCCATCGATTGCTTTTAAGTGGCTTGCAAAAATTAGTCGCCTTCAAACGATTCTTCCTGAACTCTATACAACACAAGGGATTGCTCAAAATCCTTCCTACCATCCTGAAGGCGATGTGTTTGAGCATACTATGCAGGCAGTTGATGGTGCTGCTTTGTTAGATTATCAAAGCGATGAAAAACGATTAATCATTGTTTTTGCCGCATTATGTCATGATCTTGGTAAAGCGATAACAACGCGGATGGTTGAAGGAGTTTTGCGTTCGTATGGCCATGATGTGGCGGGAGTTGCTTTAGCAGATCAGTTACTGGATAGAATATTAGCAAAGCCGATCCTTAAAAAACCAATTACTCGTTTAGTCAGATATCATATGGATCCTGTAAGTTTAGTGAAAAATAACGCTAAAGCAGGCGCATATAAACGACTTGCAAAAAATCTTGTTCCAGCAACGATAACTGATCTAGTTCAGCTTGCGATATGTGATAAATCTGCTCGCAATCCTGTAAAAGGAACACCGCTTGCTGAATGTCCTGAGCCCTTGATACAAACATTTTTGGAAACTGCACAAAAATATGGAGTTGCTGAAGGGCCTGAGTTACCTCTTCTTACTGGTGATGATCTTATAAGTGATGTTCCTGAAGGTCCAAAGTTGGGACTTTTATTAGAGCGTGCGTATCAGATTCAAATTGACGAGGGAATAATTGATAAAAAAGAGCTTAAAAAGCGAGTTATGAAAGATCATATCTTGTAAGAAAAATTGTGTTTTACTTGAATAATCAGGTATGCTACAGCACATTATCTTTATCGTAAGAAAGGAAGACTTCATGAAACTTTTTTTTGGAAATGCTCTTTGGCATCTCATTCAACAGTCAGATGGTATGACAAAATCAATTTTATTGATTTTGGTTGCGGTTTCTGTCGTGTGTTGGTCGTTGATATTTTATAAAATAGTAACGTTCAAATCGAAAGAAAAACAAATCAGAGAAACACTTTCTAAACTTCGTCGTATTCGTTCTCGCCAAGACTTTTTTGAAGTTGCTCGTCAGGAACAATTTACCTTTTCAGGTCATCTTATTTCTGACTATGTCCATGAGTTAACGTTAGCAGTGAACAAAAATGGCTTATTATCAGAACGAGAAGCTGACTATTTAGATGCACAACGGTTTGCTGTTGTTGATCGATTGGTTTATCAGGAAGAATCATACTTATCAATTCTTTCTGTTGCCGCTGCATCAGGGCCACTAGTAGGTCTTTTTGGGACCGTTTGGGGACTTACCAATTCGTTTATTAGTATTAGTGAAAAGCAATCGGCTGATATTGTTACTATTGCACCAGGGATGGCAGAAGCGCTTGTGACAACAATGGCTGGACTGATGGTTGCGATTCCTATGCTTGTTATGTTCCATTATCTTAATGGTCGTGTTCGTCATATTGAGCATTTATTACAGCAAGTTTCTGATCAGCTGCAGGCTCAGGTACAAAAATTATTTAAAGATGTAGAGGAGAAACATGAAGGCACGGTTATATCGAGTGAAGCGCCGAAAAGGTCTTTCGTCCCCTGAAATTAGTTTAACGCCTCTTATTGATACTGCATGGGTGTTGTTGGTGATCTTTATGGTTACTAGTCCAATGATAAAAAAAGAAGCAGGACTCCAAGTTGAATTGCCCAAAGGCAATGTTGAAGAAGTTAAAGATTCATCTTCTGATGACATCGTGGTTTCTCTTGATAATAAGGGTCTTTTTTATTTGGATGGCAAGCAGGTTGCAGGGAAGGATTTGATAGATCTTCTTAAAAAACGGCTTGGAAAAGGTATGGATAAGACTGTATTTGTAAAAGCTGATATCGCAGCTGAGTATGGAAAAGTGATTGAGCTCGTTGATAAGATCAAATATGTCGGAGGGGTTAAATATGTTGCTCTTGCAACGTCAAAACTTACTTAATATTCGGTCACTTGCAAAACGATGTGTTCTTGTTTCACTAGCCGTTCACCTTGTTGTCATTTTTATGCTTTTATTCGTTTACAAAGATTATCATCAGCGTTTAATCGTTGATCTTGGTAAAAAAATTCCATCTGCTGCAGTTGTTAAAATTTTACCACTTTCTATGAAAATGCCTGAAAATCAGCGTCTGGGAGTAAAAGGTGGAAAAGGTAAAGAAGCGGCAGGAATACACAAACAGAACGAAGCAGTAAAATTAGAAAAAGCTCCTACAATAGAAAAAGCATCAGTGACTACTGTTCCAGCACAGGTAAAAAAACTGTCTGAAAAGAAGAGTAAAAAGAGCAAACCACAGACAGTTATTGCTGAAAAAAACAAGAAAAAAACAAGTTTGAAAAACAAGTTGGCTGAGCAAAAAAAGAAAAAACTTGAACTAAAAAATCAAAAAAAAGCATTAGTACAAAAAGAACTTGAGGAAAAAAAACAGAAAAAAATTGAAGAACAAAAGAAATTAGATGCAAAAAAAGTTGCTCCTTCAGAATCAGTGAATGCTGATTTGAAAAAATTAGACCATATTGAAAAACCTGTTGAGCCTGCGGTTATTGAATCTTCTAAGCCTGGTACTCCATTAGAATCAGTTACAACTGGTCAAGATAGAGTTACTGAGCAGCCAGAAGGACAGGAATTTATCTATGTAACTCAACAAGAATTTGATGTGCTACAATTGCAGCAAAAACTACAAACGTGTCTTTTTGATAGATGGACTCCTCCTCTTGGGGTTCCAGAAACGGCGATCTGTCAGGCGGTAGTTTCTATAGGATGGGATGGGGCTTTAGTTGAAGTTGAATATCTTAAAAAAAGCTCAATTCATACCTATGATATGTCCGTTCAAGAAACATTAGATCATGTCGAATTTCCTCATGAAGTATGGGGAAAGCGAATTACCATAACATTTAAACCATAAGAAAAACTGAAATTATGCAAACAACAAGAATCTTGCATAGCATGCAAGTGCAAAAAATGTATAAAAAAATTATAACAATGACCCTTACAGCTTTATGTATGTACACAACACCATTATTTTCATCTGATACTCATCAGGAAGAATTATCATCTTCTAGCAAAGCTATTCATGTAGAAGTCGCCTCAAAAAAAGGTGAAAAGAAAAAATGGTTAGGAGTTATTGTTGGAAAAACAGCACATTCATTGCATGAAGTTGGTGAGGCGGTTAAGCGCGCTCTTGAGTATACGGGGCTCGTTGATGTTGATCTTCGTTATGCGGATAAGCGTCTACATAAAAAAGAAGTGCTTGACTTGAAATCTTTAGGATACGCATGCGTTATTTTTATTGAAGAAAATAACGATTATAAAACTCTTGAATCGCGAGCTTATGACACAAACAAAGGCAGCATGCAAAAAGGTTTTAGCGTAAAAAAGGAAGGCAAATTGCCAAGAGGTTGGGGGTATGCTCTTGCTGATTCGATTATTGAACTTGCAGGACAGCGCCCTTTTGCATCATGTAAGCTTGCCTATTGTCAAAAACGAGATGGAAAAAGTCCGCAGTATGAAATCTGCGTAGCCGATTTTGATGGTTCTCATCCTCAAGTAATTTCAAAGTCAAAACGACAACTTCTTGGTATTCGATGGAATCGTGATGAAGAAAGTCCGATGATTTTGTTTTCTCGATATACCCCTATTAATATTCAGCTTGTTTCACGTTCTTTAAGTGGAACTGAAACAATAGCTTCAAATTTTGATGGGCTTAATATGTTGCCAACATTTTCGATTGATGGAAAGGAAGTTGTTCTTTGTCTGTCTCGTGATGGGAGTAGTCAGTTATATCAATATGGATATAACCACAAGCTCAAAAAAATTGGATACACTCGTTTAACGTACAATCATGGTAATAATATTTATCCAACGTTTTTAGATAATGGTGATTTGGTATTTTGTTCTGACTTTGAAACAGGAACACCCTATATTTACTATTTAAATCGAAAAGAAGATGCTATTGAGCGTTTAACGTCTGGAGCAGCAAGCGCCGCCCCTTCTTATAATTCAGCTACTAATAACATTATGTTTACTAAGGTTGTTGAAGGAGTAATGCAGATTTTTTTGTGTGATTTAACAACAAAAAAAGAACGACAAATTACTTTTGATAAAGGGCATAAACAAGAATGTGGTTTTTCTCCTTGCGGCAACTTTATTGTCTATGGAATTCAAGAAGGACCTTATCAAAGAATAATTTCCTATTCGCTTTTAACAAAGACAAAAAGAACCCTTACGGCTGGGGATGTTTCGTGTAGTTATCCAGTCTGGTCTAGTATCTATAGGCAGTTTCCGGTTGTTGTATAGGGGTAAATATCGACAGTATCAGTGATTTTTTGTATACTGAAACAATGTAAAAAAGCTGAAACACTTGTTAAAATCAGTCGAAAGAATGTATGAAAAAAAAGAATTCTGGATTTGGATCTAATGGTGGTCCGCGTAATTTGCTCATTGCGGTGGCAATTGGTTTGGCATGTCTTTTAGTTGTGACCAAATTACACCATGACATTCGTTCAAAAAGCGAAAAAAGTTTTTCTCAGTTTTTAGCCGCAGTTGATGCTGGCCAAGTTAAACAGGTAGAAGTTGATGGTCCTGTTGCTCAATGGAGAGCTGCTGATGACCAAGTCTATCAAACAATAACAGCTACTGATCCTCAAATGTGGGAGCGTCTGCAGCAAAAAGGAGTTGAAATCACTTTTAAAGATGGTTCAACAAAAATGGGCTCGTGGCAGATCTTATTGATTATTATGTTTGTCTGTGGCCTTGCTTTTGTATGGTACATGTTTCGCCAAGGTAAAAGTGCTGGTGGCAGCGGTGGTAGTAATATTTTCACTATGGGTAAAAGCCGTGCAAAAATGTTCTTGCCAAGTGAAATCAAAGAAAAATTTACTTCGGTTGCAGGTGCTAGTGAAGCAAAAGAAGAGCTTTTGGATGTCGTTGATTTTTTAAGAACACCTGAAAAATACGAACGTCTTGGGGCTAAAATAACTCGCGGTGTGTTGTTGGTTGGTGAACCAGGTAATGGTAAAACATTATTGGCTCGTGCTGTTGCAGGAGAAGCAAACTGTCCCTTTTTTAGTATAAGCGGTTCAGATTTTATTGAAGTGTTTGTTGGTGTTGGAGCATCCCGCGTTCGTGATCTTTTTGCTCAGGCTCGTAAAGCTGCACCTTGTATTGTATTTATTGATGAAATTGACGCAGTTGGTCGTTCACGTGGTAGTGGCATGGGTGGTGGCGGTAACGATGAGCGTGAGCAAACCTTAAACCAATTACTGACAGAAATGGATGGATTTGAAACATCAAAAGATCCTGTTATTGTGCTTGCCGCAACTAACCGAGCTGATGTTCTTGATAAAGCACTTCTTCGTCCAGGCAGATTTGATCGTCGTGTAGAGGTTCCTTATCCTGATTTGATAAGTAGAGAAGAGATTCTAAAAGTTCACGCAAAAAATGTGAAAATTTCAGATACTGTTGATATGAAAAAAATTGCACGCGGAACGCCAGGTTTTTCAGGTGCTGATTTGGCTAATTTAATTAATGAGGCTGCTATTCTTGCTTCAAAAGAAAATAAAGCAAAAGTAACACTGGAAGATTTTGAAGAAGCCCGAGATAAAGTACTTATCGGTAAAGAACTGCGTACCATTGTGCTTTCTGAAGATGAACGCAAAATGACAGCTTATCATGAAGCGGGACATGCTCTTGTTCGGTTATTATTGCCTGAAAATTCTGATCCACTTCATAAAGTTACCATAGTGCCTCGTGGCAGAGCACTTGGGGTGACTCATTCACTGCCAGAGCGTGAAAAGTATTCGACGACTAAAGAAGAAATGCTTGCATCAATTCAAAGTGCTTTGGGTGGACGGGTTGCTGAAGAGCTTGAATTTGGAAAACTTGCAACAGGTGCTTACAGTGATTTTAAGGTTGCAACTTCTATTGCTCGTAATATGGTTTGTCATTACGGCATGTCCGCTGATCTTGGTCCTATCGTGTATACACAGCATGGTGAATTTGAGCATTCTGAACACACAGCACAGCGAATTGATAATGAAGTTCGCCGAATTATTGATGAATCTTATCAAAAGGCAAAAGAGTTACTTGTTAACAATAGGGTAATGTTAACTGTTTTGGCACAAGCGCTTCTTGAAAAAGAAACGATGTATGCGAGTGAAATTTACGAACTTCTTGGTATTACTCCACGCGAAGATTTTAAGCTTGTTTAACTATTAAAAAAAGAGAGATAGTAAGCGCATGATAAAATCTCAAATAATATCCCACAATGAAGAAATGGTTGTAACACGTGTCAGAGAAAGTGTTGAGATGTATGCAAAACAGGCAGGAGAAATCCTGCTTTCGTTTTATAAACAAACAACACTGGCTCGCAGTTATAAGCCCGATGGTAGCTTTGCAACTCAGGCTGATATTGCAAGTGAAAAGTATTTAGTTGAAAAATTAAAACCATTGGTACCGGGTGCCGGATTTTATGCAGAAGAATCAGGAATTGTTGCTGGAAATGAATATGAATGGGTTATTGATCCTTTGGATGGAACGACTAATTTTGCTCATGGAGTACCTTATTTTTGTGTTTCAATTGCTTTGACTCATAATAAAAAACCGATCCTTGGGGTTATTTATCAACCGGTTTTGAAAGAGCTTTTTGTGGCTCAAATGGGCAAAGGAGCTTTTTTAAATGGGCATACATTATTGATTTCTCAACAAAAGACTATGCAAAAAGCCCTTATTTCTTGGTGGAGTGATACTGCAGTAGATAAGGGGAAATTTGTGGTCGACATGACCACAAAGCTTTTGCCTTATGAGTCTTCTATCAGAAGTTTTGGCGCAAGTGCGCTTGATATAGCTTATTGTGCAGCCGGTAAGCTTGAAGGGTGCTTTTATAGAGGTGCTTTTTGGTGGGATGTTGCGGCTGGAGCTTTACTAGTTGCAGAGGCTGGCGGGTGCGTTACTACTTTTTCTGGCGGTGAAGTGGGGCCTGAAAATACGAGTTTTATTGCTGGCAATGAGCCTATTTATACTGAGCTTGCTCAATTGATTAGGTCAGTATATTCAGTTTGATAAATAGTCTTGTTTTGGTATACTGGAACGTGAATTCTCATTATTGCGTAAGCATATTTCTAAGCTACAAAGGAAAAATAAATGTCGAGAATGTGTTTTGTTTGTGGAAAAAAACCACAGGTAGCCAATCTGGTCAGTAAGGCAAATAACCGAGTAAAACGTTGGGTTTATCCAAACGTACACATGATGCGTTTTGTGTTGGCGGATGATTGTCGCAAAAAGGTACATCGCTCAAGTGTATGTACTAAGTGTGTCAAAGCTGAAAAAGTTACTAAAGTTTTATAAGGTGATACATGGCTAATATAGAATCAGCAAAAAAAAGAGCGCGTCAGGAAATCGTAAGACACCAACGCAATCTATCAAGAAAAACGGCGATTAAAACTGCAATTAAAAAAGTACTTGCAGCAGTTAGTGCAAACGATTACGAAGGTTCTCTTGAACAACTTCGTTTTGCCGAAGCATGCATGAAGCGTGCTCAAGGTAAAGGGGTTTTGCACGGTAATACCGTTAACCGTAAAGTCAGCAGACTTGCTCTTAAGGTTAATGCGATTAAGCCGACTACAAAGTAATTACTTACTTACGTAGATTAAAAAATTAAAACAGCCTGTCAGGTTAATTCCGATAGGCTGTTTTTTTATTGTTTAGATTCAAGGCATTCCGCTTCTTGTTTTGTCATAGGATGATGCAATAATTGTTTTGTTAGTTCTCGAAGTTGATCTTTCATGCGATAAGGTAGTTTTGAAAAACTTTCTTCAAACTTTGACGAAAGAATGGTTGTTTGGTCTGAATTTTCAGGGATCGTGATGGTTGGGTTTTTTCGTATACATAATTCTGATTCAACAAAAAAATCATCGATTGTATGTGTATCAAAAACTTGATCTGGTATTTTGCATCGACATACAGGGCACGTATCATGGTCTGCATGTAAAGCTTTAGCAATGCATAAAGAATGAAATTCATGGTTTGAAGGGCAATCGACTGTTCTTGGTGCTCCGAGGACATTTCCTTCAATTTCTTCAATGTTAAGATTTTCAAAACATATAGGACACTGTGCATTGCGGTCTGGAATTAAGCATGGTTTTGTAAAAACAAGTTCATGAGAATCTGTCGCAGTAACAAGAGAACGGTGCTTAGGTGGAATTTTTTCAAAAAGCTGCATGATTTCTGGCGCAACAGTGATACTTGCATAGCCTGCTTCTCGTCGAGCATGAACTGTTTGTAGGAGTTGGCGCTGTAGTGCGGAACACCAGGGCCGATAATTTTCAGGAGTTAAGAAAAATTTTACAAAAGAAACAGGTTGTGTTTCACATTCTACCAAAAGAGCTTCTCCATCAGGTGTCCATTGTATTGATGTAATAGAGTGTTTTAAAAAAAAATCAGCAATAACTTTCTTAGATGCAATATCGATTTGTAAAATTATTTTTAAAGCTGAAAGAGTTATTATTGTTTCGTCAGGGCTGAAGGTTGCAGCTTCTGCTTGATAATCTTTTTTAATAAGAATTTCTATATCCATCTGTGAATCTTCATATGATAGTATTGAGCAAATTAAGAATGCTTTATCGCAGAGTAATGCGAGCATAGTACCGCTTGGGCTCCAGATACATTTTTTGATAGTTAGATTTTCTGAAATTTCGTATTGGCACCGTTTTCTTGTAGAAAGGTCAAATGATTGCAAGTGTCCATCAACAATGAATAAGAAAAAATTTTTTTGTGGATGGAAAAAAATATGCTTTTGTTCTTCGGATAGGCTTTTTATAGTTGTTGTTTCGAACATACTTTTATTAGGTATTATTTTTGATGCAATAAGCCCTTGGTCAGTTGAATAAAGTATATAATTTCCATCTGGGCTAAAACTGAGAACATTTTTTATTTTTATATCTGGTAATGAATAAGTACATAATCTTGAGGTAGTTAAATCTAGGTGATAGGAGGCATTATTAAAAGTCCATGTAAGATAGGTTCCATCAGGGCTAAAAGCTGGATTATTTGTACCAGGACCATGGGTAGGAACAAGCCAACATTTGCTATCATTAGATGATCTATTCCAGAGAAAAAGTTGTTGAGAGGCAAGAGTAATAGCAGCAGTATCGCCATCGCGGCTAAAGGTAATGTCTGTTATTGCAGCTGGAATAATGTCGCGATTAATTTCTGTATTAGAAGTGGTATCCCATATTATAAGTGTGGAAGCAGATGAAAAAATAATGTATCGGCCATTAGAATTAAGAGTGGCATAGTTTATGGGGCTATGAGCTTGAATGGTAGTAATGAGTAAATTGTAAGGTAGTGAATAGAGTTTTAGTTGACGGGTAACGTTATTGTAGGTTAGATATTTTTTGTAATTAGCACTGTGACAGACATATTTTTCTTGTTCATCTGGTAATGTTATTATGGTCCAAGCGTCTCCCTTTATATGTACGTGTGGAGGTACTATGTCTTCGTATTGTCTACTTTCAAGCAGACTAAGTTCATCTATAAGGTTTCTATCACCTTGTAGCAAAGCATTTTCTTGTTCTGCTGAAAAATAGACATTGAATTGTTTAGAAATGATCGTTGATAAATAGGTTTTCCTTTTAAATCCTAAGTTATGAGCTGTTTTTATGAGTAAAAAGATGTCGAGGTTTGTAGAGGGTGGTAATTGTTTTTCAAGTTCTTGAATTAAGAGAATCTTATCTGAAAGAGCAAATAGATACAAAAATCGTACCATTTCTTTAGGATAAGGGCATTTAAAAAAAGTAGTATCAGGCGCAGTTTCGTACATAGTTTTAAAGAAATCAAAATGAGTGATTAAAATCTTAAGACTGAGATTGGAAATAATCCCATCAATGCAGGCAACTTGTACTAGTTGGGTATGCTCTTGCTCCATGCGGTCTTGTGAAGTTTCTGCGGATGCTGGAATGATAGTATGGTGATTCATAGCTGCAATTAAAACTAAATAACGAAAAAAATGGTAACATTTCATATACACGTCCTTTTTAATTGTGATGAAAAATATGATTGCTGTTATAGCAAAGCAAAGATTTTAGAATAATGAAAAGAGATGATATGAATAAAAAAACAGCCTGTCAGAATTATCCTGACAGGCTGTTTTAATGTAAATACTGTGAATTAAAATTTTTTAACCATTACAAGTCATGTATTTTATTTTGGACAAATTATCATTTGAAGCCAATCCCGTCTGATTTCTTGTGCAGCAGTTATGTGTTCATTGTGTATAGCAACATCAAGAGGAGTAAGGCCATTTAATGATTGGATAGTGGTATTAGCACCAAAAAATATGAGCATCTGTATGCAATCAAGGTTTCCATTTTGTGCAGCAAAATGAAGAGGAGTATTGCCATGAGCGGTTTGAGCATTAATATTTTCATTACTATGATGTAAAAGTCTTTGTAGAGCAGTAGCGTGTCCACTTTGTGCAGCGTTATGAAGAGGGGTGTAGCCATTAATGGCTTGAGCATTAATATTGGCACCAGCATTTATGAGTGTTTGTAAAGCGGCAGCACGTCCACTGTGTGCAGCAAAATGAAGAGGAGTTGCACCATAAATGTTTTGAGCATTAATATTGGCACCAGCATTTATGAGTGTTTGTAAAGCGGTAGCATGTCCATTGTGTGCAGCAAAATGAAGAGCAGTAGAACCGTTTGTATTTTGAGCATTAACAAGATTATGATCTAAAGATATGAGTTCGTTTATTTTAGAGCAATTATTAGTTGCTGAAGCTATAAAAAGAGGATGGTCATCACTGAATGATTGAGGTGTAGTATCGCTTGTCTGTTGAGCATCGCCACTTGGTTTTATGATGTACGAAGTGCTTAAGATAATAAGGAGTCCTTGTAATAATAGTACTTTTTTCATAATTTTCTCCATTTAAAAATGAATAAGTTATTTATTTTGGATTATTAGTAATTTTTATAATTTATTATCCGTTTAGTTTACTAAATAGAAAGCTTCTAATTGTTTGTATAACATCATAGTTTCTAGCAAAATCAAGAGGAGTGCCGCCATTCAATGTTTGTATGTTGGTATCAGCACCAGACCATAAGAGCATTTGTATCGTAGGTAAGTGTCCATTTTCTGCAGCAATATGAAGAGGAGTGTAACCATTAATGGTTTGAGCATTAACATTTGCAGCACCATTTAAAAGTGTTTGCATGACAGTGATCCGTTGATTATCTACTGCTACATGAAGAGGAGTGCGACCATAAATGTTTTGAGCATTAACATTTGCATCAGCATTTAAAAGTGTTTGTATGGCAAGATGGTGCCCATTATATGCAGCACTATGAAGAGGAGTATTACCACCAGGGAGTTGAACATTAACATCTGCACCAGCATTCATCAGTATTTGTAGAGAAGCAACATGTCCCATTTGTGCAGTAACAAAAAGAGGAGTGTGACCGCTAGGGAGTTGAGCATTAATAGTAGCACCACCATTTAAAAGGGTTAGTATGGCATCAGTACGTCCATATTGTGCTGCTAAATAAAGAGGAGTCTGGCCAGAATGATTTGGAGTATTAACATTTGCACCAGCATTTAAAAGTGTTTGTATGGCAAGATGGTTCCCATTCTCTGCAGCGTTATGAAGAGAAGTTGTACCATCAATGTTTTGAGCGTTAATATCTGTATTAGTATCTATTAGTAGCTCTAAAACGGTGTTGTGGTCATACTGTACCGCTGTATAAAGAGGAGTGGAACCATTATAGTCTCGAGCATTAATATTGGCACCGCGATTTAATAGTGTTTGTATCATAGCAGCATCACCATTGAGTGCAGCAGCATGGAGAGGAGTAAAACCATTAAAGCCTCGAGCATTAATAGTAGCACCATTATCTAATAGCGTTTGTACTATAGTACAGTGTCCCTCTCGTGCAGCATGATAAAGAGGACTATAACCACTGATGGAAGCATTAACATTTACACCGGCATTTAATAGTATTTGTATGGCCGCAGTATGTTCATTATGTATAGCAAAATAAAGAGGAGTGTAACCAAAAGGGTTTTTAGCATTACTATTGGCACCACCAAGTATCAGTAATTGTAGAGCAGTAGTGTGGCCATTTTCTGCAGCAGTATGAAGAGGGGTGTAGCCATTATGGTCTTGAGCATTAATATTGGCATCATTATCTAAAAGTGTTTGTATAGCAGTAGCGTTTTCACTCTGTGCAGCTAAATAAAAAGAAGTGTAATCATCAGTAGGTTGAGCATCGCTACTTGGTTTTATCATGTACGATGTGCTTAAGATAACAAGAAGTCCTTGTAATAATAGTATTTTTTTCATAATTTTCTCCATTTTAAAATCAATATGTTGTTTTTTTATTTTACCAGTAATTTTTATAATTTATTATCCGTTTAGTTTACTAGATAGAAAGTTTCTAATTGTTTGTGCCGCAGCTATGTGTCCATTGTGTGTAGCAACAGCAGAAGGAGTAAGGCCATTCAATGTTTGGATGTTGGTATTAGCACCAGACCATAAGAGTATTTGTATGGGAGCTATGTGTCCATTTTGTGCAGCAATATGAAGAGAAGTGTCACCATGAAGGAGTTGAGCATTAATATTTGCATTATTGTTTATGAGTAGTTGTAGAACGTTAGTGTGTCCATTTTGTGCAGCACTATGAAGAGGGCTTGCACCATTAGCTGCTTGAGCATCAATATTTGCACCACGGTCTATGAGTAGTTGTAGAGCGTCAGTGTGTCCCATTTGTGCAGCAAAATGAAGAGGGCTTGCACCATTAGCTGCTTGAGCATTAATATTTGCATCACCAAAAGCATCTAAAAGTTTTTGTATGGCACCAGTATGTCCACCGTGTGCAGCTAAATGAAGAGGAATGTAACCATTAAAGCATTGAGCATCAATATTTGCACCACGGTCTATGAGTAGTTGCAGAACATTAGTATGTCCACTTTGTGCGGCTAAGTGAAGAGGAGTGTGGCCATCAGCTGTTTGAGCATTAACATTTGCACCAAAAGCATTTAAAAGTGTTTGTAAAGCAGTAATGTGTCCGTTTTTTGTAGCAACATGAAGAGGAGTGTGGCCATCAGCGGTTTGAGCATTAACATTTGCATTAGCATTTATGAGTGCTTGTAGAGTAGTAACGTGTCCATTTTGTGCAGCAATATGAAGAGGAGTAGCGCTATTAGCTGCTTGAGCATCAATATTTGCATGACAATGTAAAAGTGTTTGTATGGTATCAGTATGTCCCCTGTATGCAGCTAAATGAAGAGGAGTGTAACCATTAGTGAGTTGAGTATTAACATTTGCACCACGATTTATGAGTAGTTGTAGAACGTTAGCATGTCCATTTTGTGCGGCACTATGAAGAGGAGTGTAGCCATTAGGGAGTTGAGTATTAACATTTGCACCACGATTTATGAGTAGTTGTAGAACGTTAGCGTGTCCATTTTGTGCAGCAACATGAAAAGGAGTAGCACCATTAGCTGCTTGAGCATCAATATTTGCATGACTATGTAAAAGTGCTTGTAGAACGTTAGCATGTCCATTTTGTGCAGCAAAATAAAGAGGAGTCGCGTTATTATTGTCTTGAGTATTAACATTTGCGCCACGGTCTATGAGTAGTTGTAGAGCGTCAGTGTGTCCACTTTGTGCAGCTAAATGAAGAGCAGTGGTACCATGAGTGTTTTGAGTATTAATATTTGCACCAGCTTTAATTAGTCTTGTTAGAGCATTACAGTGTCCTTGAGCTGCAGCAAAATGAAGAGCAGTAGAACCGTTTGTATTTTGAGCATTAACAAGATTATGATCTAAAGATATGAGTTCGTTTATTTTAGAGCAATTATTAGTTGCTGAAGCTATAAAAAGAGGATGGTCATGACTGAATGATTGAGGTGCAGTATCGC